>JAFSBW010000007.1 GCA_017437095.1 Oscillospiraceae bacterium | reverse complement strand
TGTATTCTTCATATAATCACAAGCTTTATTATACCAACCGCAAACATAATCTAATTTACCATGCTTAGGGAGGTCGTAAAAGGCTATTTCCATATCCTCAGCTTGCGACTTGCTTCTCCACTGGTGACCAACAAACGGAGGGTTACCCATAATGTAATTCAGCTTGTCCTTCGGCACAACAGTTTCCCAATCGGTGCGGAGAGCGTTGCCTTCTACGATGTTGGCATAGGATTTCAGCGGGAGGAAATCGAGGGACATATTTACGATGTCCTCGGTTTCCTTGAGCATCTGGCTTTCTGCAATCCAAAGGGCAGTTTTCGCAACGGTTACGGCAAAGTCATTGATCTCAATGCCGTAGAATTGACCGATGGACACCTTAATAAAGCCTTCGAAGCCAAGCAAAATCTGCCCCTGGTTTATAATTTCAAGTGCTTCGTTTTCCAAACGGCGCAGAGAAATATAGGTTTCGGTTAAGAAGTTACCGGAACCACAAGCGGGATCAAAGAACGTAAGCTTAGACAGCTTTTCACGGAATGCTTCTGCTTTATCGTTGCGAATCTTGGGCACTTTCAGTGCCTTGATCTCTACAAGTTCCTCACGGAGTTCATCCAGGAACAGCGGATCAATAACCTTATGAATATTCTCAATGGAGGTATAGTGCATACCGCCGCTACGACGGGTTTCGGGGTTCAAGGTGGACTCAAATACGGCACCAAAAATGGTGGGGCTGATCTGCGACCAGTCGAAATCTTCGCTTGCATTGTGTAGGAGCAAATCAACAATGTCCTGTGTCATGTTGGGAATTTCAATATTTTCGTCAGCAAACAAACCACCGTTCACGTAAGGGAACGCCGCCAAAGCGTCATCCATATAAGGATCACGCTCTTCGGTTTTGGTATCGAGCACACGGAAAAGGTCAATGAGTGCACGGCGCACATCCTTGACATTAAAGCTCTTTATGTAATTATGGAATTTCAGGTGGCCACCGAAAATGCCTGCGTCCTCTGCATAAAGGCAGAATACGAGACGGACACAAAGCATATTCAAGCTGCGCAGAGTTTCTTCGCTGTCTGGGTGAATATACTGCTTCAGAATAGCGTCGTACAATTTTCCGACAAGCTCACCTGCTTTGATGGAGATCTGTTCCTCGCGGTGCAGAAGCTCACTCTTTTCTTCCACAAGAAACTGCAGGCGATAATACTCTTTACCGAGATCCTTCAGCAAAATGCTTTCCGGCTCACCTGTAGGCTTCTCCATATCGTAAATAAGGAACTCTTCAAAATTGCAGGTGATGATCCAACGGGGACGCTGCGAATAAGGCAGTGCCGCTGAATATCTCTGCGCTTGTTGAAAGGGATTGAGCAAAGTACCATCCGATTGACGAATGGGGCTACGCAAATTGAGTCCCTTCTTTTTCTGCTCGATCAGCACATGAGTAGAGGGAATGTGACCGTCAATAAAGCTTGTGTGATCCAGCTTTACGCGTTCTTCAAACAATATAAACTTTTCGGGTTGTGCAACACCTAAAACGTCACGGGCAAGGGAAAGCCAAAAAGATTGGCTGTCGCTTTTTTCGTCACCACGGTCTTTCCAATATTCCGCAAAAGCCTTTGCGGCTCTTTTTCTATCTGTATCTGTCATAATCCCACTCCTCAAAAGCTTATCGCCATTATTTTATCACAAATCCCTATGTTTTACAACAAAAACACATTTTAATGTATTTACAACATCGCTTTGTCGTAACACAAGAAGGTCATTCACAAGTCAATTTATCGTAAATCTGTCGTAACCCACATTTTTAAGCAATAATTGGGATTAACAAAAAGCCGAAAACGCTTAGAAACAAGCGCTTTCGGCTTAATTTTACTCTGAAAGGGGCTTCATTGTCGGGAACAGGATGACTTCGCGGATGGAATCTTGGCCGGTTAGGAGCATAACGGCGCGGTCTACGCCGATGCCCATGCCGCCTGTGGGGGGCATGCCGTATTCCATGGCGTTGAGGAAGTCCTCGTCCAGCATTTCGGTCTCATCGTCGCCGCGCTCGCGCTGCTCTACCTGCTTCATAAACCGCGCCCGCTGGTCGATGGGGTCGTTCAGCTCGGAGTAGGCGTTGGCGATCTCGCTGTGGCAGATAAACAGCTCAAAGCGCTCGGTAAGCCGGGGGTCGGCAGGGCTGCGCTTGGTAAGGGGGCTGACCTCCACGGGGTACATGGTAATAAAGGTGGGCTGGATCAGATGCTCTTCTACCTTCTGGTCGAAGCAGGCGTACAGGGCGTTGCCCCAGGTCTTCTCCGCGGCGTCCGCCAGCTCCACGCCCTTGGCGTTGGCAGCGGCCACAGCCTCGGCATCGTCGGTAATGGCGCCGAAATCAATGCCCACATACTCCTTGACGGCTTCTACCATGGTCATGCGTCGCCAGGCGGGGGTCAGGTCGATCTGCTCGCCCATCCACTCTACCTGGTAAGTGCCCAGAATCTCCTTGGCAGCGCCGGAGATGATGCCCTCGGCAATGTCCATCATATCGTGGAAATCCGCATAAGCCTGGTACAGCTCCACGGAGGTAAACTCAGGGTTGTGTTTCAGATCCATGCCCTCGTTGCGGAAGATACGGCCGATCTCATACACCCGGTCCATCCCGCCAACGATCAGCCGCTTCAGGGGCAGTTCGGTAGCGATGCGCATATACATATCGATATCCAGGGTATTGTGGTGGGTAATGAAGGGGCGGGCGGAGGCGCCGCCGGCGATGGTATTGAGAACAGGGGTCTCCACTTCGATGTAGTTCATGTTGTCCAAGTAAGAGCGCATGAACTTAATGAACTGGGAGCGGATGATAAAGTTGCGCTTGACCTCGGGGTTGACCATCAGGTCCACATAGCGCTGGCGGAAGCGGATCTCCTTATCGGTCAGGCCGTGGAACTTCTCGGGCAGGGGCAGCAGGCTCTTGCTCAGAAGCAGGACAGACTTGGTGCGCACAGAGATCTCGCCGGTCTTGGTCTTGAAGATCTCGCCCTCGCAGCCTACGATATCGCCGATATCGTTCTTCTTAAACCGGGCATACTCCTCCTCGCCCATCTCGTCGATCTTGACGAAGAGCTGGATACGGCCGGTAGAATCCTGCAGATCGCAGAACATAACCTTGCCCTGGCCCCGCTTGCTCATCAGACGGCCGGCCACGCGGACGGTCTTGCCCTCGAAGGCTTCGTAATCGGCCTTAATGTCGGCGGCGTAGGCGTTGAAATCAAACTTGGTGATCGCAAAAGGATCACGGCCCTCGGCCTGCAGAGCAGCCAGCTTATCGCGGCGGATCTGAGCCTGCTCGGATACGGGCAGCTCCGCCTGGGGTACAAACTTTGCCATAGCTTAGCCCTCACGGGAAACGGCGATGACCTTCATCTGGTAAGAGCCGTTGGGAGCGTTTACGGTAAATACTTCCCCGGCAGCCTTGCCCACAGCGGCGCGGCCAAAGGGAGAATCGTCAGAGAGCTTGCCCTCCATGGGGTTGGCTTCCTGAGAGCCGGTAATGCGGTACTCGCTGCGAACGCCGGTAGCCACATTTTCTACGGTAACGGTGCAGCCCAGGCCAACACGGCCGGAGGCCTCGTTCTCGTCCTCGATGATCACGGCGTGGGACAGAACATCCTCGATCTCGGCGATGCGGCCGTAGAGCTTGGCCTGCTCATTTTTCGCGGCATCGTACTCGGAGTTTTCGGACAAGTCGCCATAAGAGCGGGCCTCTGCGATCATAGCAGCGATCTCCCGCTCACGGGTGGTCTTCAAATAGTTCAACTCTTTGGTAAGTTCTTCCAAACGAGTGCTTGTGATCTTAAATTCCTTAGCCATAGTGAGATCCTTCCTTCACATAAAAATTTCCATAGCTCCCTAGATTATATAGGATATTTTCCCCATAGTCAAGGCGCTTTCCCAATTTTTTGCGGCCTTTTATTGCCCCTGCAGCAGCTTTATGGCCTGCTGGATCTGGGGATCTTCCTCAGCGCTGAGCTGGCCGTAGTAGATAGCCATATAGGTCTGCTCGTCTACTTCCACCACATGATCCGGCGTAACGCCGCCCACCTCCGTCAGGCAAACGCCGTTGGGGGTATAGTAGCGGCCGGTAGAAAGGTTGATGGCAGAGCCGTCAGGAAGAGGGATGGTCTGCTGGTAGTAGCCCTTGCCGCAGGTTTGGGTGCCTACCACCTGGGCGGCCTCATACTCCTGCAAGGCGGCGGCGAAGAACTCAGCGGCGGAGTAGCTGTCGCCGTTGACCAGCACCACCATAGGCACATCCAGGCAGGACGCGTAGGAATAATCCACACTTTCGCTGCCGTCGTAATGCTCGCTGCGGAACAGAACGCCCTCCGGCAGCAGATAATCCAGCAGCTTTACCAGCTCATGGCGGTAGCCGCCGGGATTGTTGCGCACATCAAAAATAAAGGCGGTAGCGCCCTGGCTCTGAAGATCCTCAATAATCTGCTGGCTGCTCTGGGCGCAGCGGCTGTTGAAATTGGTAATGGTGACCAGGCCGATATTGCCCTCAAGCAGCTGGCCGCTGGCTACAACTACCTCCACCAGGCGGCGCTCTACCCGGAAGATCTTCTTTTCGCCGCCGCGGATAACGGTGATCTTCACCTTTGTGCCCGCTTCGCCACGGATCAGCTCGGTAGCCCCGTCCAGGCCTACCTCGCTGGTAAGGGCATCGTCTACGGCGTAAATTACATCTCCAGGCAGGATGCCCGCTTCCTCCGCGGGGCCGCCCTTGGTAACCGCCATAATATCCAGGCCCTGGCCATCCTCACGAAGCTGCACCGTAATGCCAATGCCTACATAAGAATTGTTCTGGTTGTCCCGGTGGGCCTGCATCTCGGCGGCGGGAACATAGTAGCTCCAGCGGTCGCCGGTGCCCTCTACCATGCCGGCAGCGGCATAATCCTCCAGGGTATCCCGGTCCGCCCCGCCGATGTAGCACTCGGCGATGATATCCTCGATCTGCGCCAGCTTGGAGCTTTGGGGCGCATAGTTATCGCCGGAGCAAGCGGCAAAGGTGATCACGCTGGCGATGGCCGCCACCAAAATATAGGACAGCACGGTAAAAAATTTGTTTTTCATAGCTTACATCCTTTCGGCCAAAATCCCACACCACGCATCGCGGGTGTGGGAGATATGGCGGATCAATAAAAATCGATATACTCGGCGGGGTTTACGCTGTTGCCGTTATAGTAGATGGCAAAATGCAGGTGGTTGCCCTTAGAGGCGCCGGTATTGCCGCACTCGCCGATCTTCTGCCCGGCTTCCACCCGCTGGCCGGCACGGACGGTATAGTGGGTCATGTGCAGATACATGGTAGAAAATCCGTCGCCGTGGTTGATGGTAACATAATAGCCGTTGGCAGAGCCATAGGAAGCGGCGGTAACCGTTCCGCTGCGGGTAGCATAAATAGGCGTGCCCTCCGGGGCGGCCAGGTCCACACCGTGGTGGAACTTGCGGATGCCCTCAATGGGATGGTCCCGCATGCCGTAGGGGCTGGACAGATACCAATAGTTGATGGGGATCAGCCAGGTAACGCCGTCCGTAACGCTGCTGGGGGGCTTGCCGTTGGGATCGGGGCGGGATGCCTGCTGCTCCTGCTGCAGCGCCTGATTCAGCTCTTTCTCGGTCTGGGCGATCTGGTCCAGCAGCTTGGTCTGCTCGTCCTCCATCTGCTCCAGATAGCGCTCATATTCTTCACCGGTGGCGATCAGCTGGGTAAGCACCTGGTTGATCTGCCCGGCCTTTTGCTCCATTTGCTGCCGGTTTTCCTCCAGCGCCTGGCTCATTTGCTCCAAAGAAGCCTTTTCGGCCTTCAGAGCCTGCTGGGCATCCGCAACCGCCTGGGCTGCTTCTTCCAGCTCCTGCATACGCCGCTTGTCCGCTGCCTGGATCTCCGCCACCATGCTGATGCGATCCATCAGCTCGCCAACGGTGCCTGCCTGGGCCAGCACGCTCAGGTAGCCAAGCTGGCCATACATCTCCATAGCCCGGATGCGGTCTTTATTGTCTGCCTTTAGTTTATCCAGCCGGGCCTGGGCTTCATCCAGCTCGTTTTGCTTTTGGGCAATGAGCAGGTTGCAGGCTGTGATCTGCTGCTGAATATTCTCCTGCTGCCGGCGAAGCAGAAACAGCTGCTGCTCCAGGTTGTTCTTTTGGGCCACCAGGGCCTCCATTTCGCTGAGGTTATCCTCCAGCTGGGCTTCCAGCTCATCGATCTGGGCCTGCAGCTCGTCGCCCTGCTCCTTCAGCTCGTCCAGCTCCTCTTGGATCTCCTTAGAGGATGCGGCCCGGGCCGGAGCCGGGGGAACCGCTGCAGAAAACACAAGCACCAGCGCCAGCACAAGGCACAGCAGGCGGGGCCATTTATTATGTTGCATAGCTTGCCCTCCTATATGTAGCGGCAGGGTTTAGAAGCGGTAATACTCTGCAGGGTTGATGGTCTTACCGTTATAGTAGATGGTAAAGTGCAGATGATAGCCGGTGGAGCGGCCGGTAGTGCCGCATTCGCCGATCTTCTGGCCGGCAGAAACGGTCTGGCCCACCTTTACCGTAATGGAATTTCGGCCTGTTTGCTCATTACCATCCATATGCAGATAGCTGGTGGAGAAGCCGTCGCCATGGTTGATAGTAACATAGAAGCCGTTGGTGCTGCTGTGGCCAACCTTGGTAACCGTACCGCCCCGGGCCGCCAGAATGGCAGTACCCTGAGGGGAAGCCAGATCCACGCCGTTGTGGAAGCTGCCCTTTTGGCCGGTTACAGGATGGGTGCGGTAGCCGTAGGGGCTGGACAGGCGGGTATAGTAAGCGATGGGCATGCACCAGCCGGCGCTGGCAGCGCCTGCGGGAGGCTTGGAGGGAAGGGCCGCGGCTTCTTCCTTCTTTTTGGCGGCGTTGTATTCTTTTTCGGTCTTGGCGATCTCTTCCACGCTCTTATTGATTTCTTCCTCAAGAGCTTCCATCAAGGCTTCATACTCTTCGCCCTGGGCGATCAGCTGCGCCAGCAGATCATCCGCTACCTGGCGCTTGGTATGCAGCTCGGCCTGGGTAAGAGCCAGCTCCTCCCGGGCCTGCTCCAGGGCGGCCTTTTCCTCCGCCAGCAGAGCCTGGGCCTGCTCCACTTCCTTGGCGGCAACATCCAGATCCTTCATGCGGCGCTTATCCGCCTCGTGGATCTCCGCCACCATGCTGATGCGGTCCAGCAAATCGCCAAAGGAGCTTGCCTGGGCCAGCACGCTCAGGTAGCTCAGCTCGCCGTACATCTCCATAGCCCGGATGCGATCCTTATTTTGGGTAGAGAGCTGGTCATAGCGGGCGCGGGCTGCATCCAGCTCGTTCTGCTTTTCGGCAATGAGCAGGTTGTAGGTCTGCAGCTGCAGGTTCATGTTGTCGATCTGCTCGCCGAGCAAGAAGATCTCCGCATCGATGACATTTTTCTGAGCGACCAGCTTCTCCATCTCGCTCATATTGTCGTTGATCTGGGCATTGAGGGCTTTTTTCTCTTTTTTCAGCTCTTCCTGCTCTTTCTTCAGCTCGTCCAGCTCTTCCTTGATCTCCTTGGAGGAGGCGGCCTCTACCCGGACGGGGGCATACTGGGCCGCGGAGCCAAACAGCATAGCTGCCGCCAGCACAAGCACTACGGCGGAAAACAGCAGCTTTTTAAGGGTTTTCATAGCAATTCTCCTTCATCCTCACGGATCAAACATCCAGGAACTTGCGGATAGAGGTCCAGCTGCCCACGATGCCTACGAACAGGCCCGCGGCGCAGAAGGTAAAGATCATAGGCAGCAGCATATTCTCAAAGGGAACCAGCTGAATGATCTTAAACTCACTGATAGAATCCATTTTTACCAGGATGGCATCGTATACCATCCACTCGATGCAAAAGGCGATGCCGGCGCCCAGCATACCCAATGTAAGGCCCTCTACCAGGAAGGGCAGGCGGATAAAGCCGTTGGTAGCGCCTACCATTTTCATAATGGAGATCTCGTCCCGGCGGTCGTACATGACCAGCTTAACGGTATTGGAAATGATCAGCAGAGAGATCACCAGCAGCACCGCGATGGCCACCACAGACACCACGCTCAGCACCTGCTGCAGCTTGGTAATAAAAGCGGCCTCTTTTTCCGCGGCTTTTACATTTACTATGCCGCTATCCAGATCTTTGATCTCCTGAATGGTTTGATCCATCTTGGTATTGTCTTCCAGCAGGACCTTAAAGCGGTAGTGCAGGTCCTCCTCATAGATGCCGCCGAAGTTGGTATCCGGGTGGGCCTTTTTCAGGTCCTCCAGGGCCTGGGAGCGGGGAACGTATGTAGCGATCTTGATATTTTCCAGGGTGTTGATCTTTGTGCCGATGCTCTTGGCATCCGCTTCTTTCATATCGTAGCTGATGAACACCCGGATCTCGTTGGTCTGGTTCAGGTCGGTAACCAGCTTGTCCACATTGTACATAGCTACAGAAAAAGTACCTACGATCAGCAGGCAGGCCACCGTAACGCACACGGCGGCGAAGGACATAAAGCCCCTCTGGAAGATGCCCTTCAGGCCTTCCTTGATCAGATATCCTAAATTATTGATTTTCATATTTGTAAAACCCATCCATTCCGTCGCTGGCGATCAAGCCATCCTCAATAACGATTACCCGGTTGGTAAACTGCTCTACCAGATCCTGGGCGTGGGTAACTACCAGCATGGTAGTGCCCAGGCGGTTGATCTCCTGCAGCAGGGACATGATCTCAAAGCTGCGGGCAGGGTCCAGGTTGCCGGTAGGCTCGTCGGCAATGATAGTAGAGGGGTTGTTCACCAGGGCTCTGGCGATGGCCAGACGCTGCTGCTCACCGCCGGAAAGCTCGCCGGGGTGACGGCTGCGCTTGCCGTCCAGGCCGACCAGATTCAGCACATAGGGCACGCGCTCCTTGATCTCCCGCTCCCGGGCGCCAACTACACGCATGGCAAAGGCCACATTGTCGTAAACCGTCTTGGTGTCGATCAGGCGGAAATCCTGGAACACAACGCCAACCGTACGGCGCAGATAGGGAATCTCCCGCTTGCGGATGCGCTCCAGGGAATAGCCGTTTACATGCACCGTGCCGCTGGTAGGCTTCAGCTCGCCGGTGATCAGCTTGATGATGGTGGATTTGCCGGAGCCGGAAGGGCCAACCAGGAATACAAACTCGCCATCGTCAATGGTCAAAGATACCCCACGCAAGGCTTTGTTGCCGATCGCGTAAGACTTGGTAACATCTATAAATTCAATCATAGCGATTTTTCTCCATCTTTAAAGTGTAACCAAATTGTAACAGATTTGCATCCGCTTGTCAATGCGGCCCCAGCGGAAATCCTTTACAATTCTGTGAATTTTCGCAAAAACCCCCACAGAGCAGGCCCTGGCGCAGACAAAGCGGCGGCCGTAAGGGAGGGTCTTGACCCTCCCTTGCACTTTTGGCCTGCAACGCCGCCGAATCTCTTGCGCCAAAACATAACGGGGCAGCAGGCCCGCAAAAAAGCTGCGCCGAAGCGCAGCTTTTTAATATCATCTTGCGGTGCGGGAGGTAAGATACTTGCGCACCATCAGCGCTACCTTGAACACGATGGCGTGGTCAAACTGGCGCAGATCCAGGCCGGTAAGCTTTTTGATCTTTTCCAGGCGGTACACCAGGGTGTTGCGGTGGACAAAGAGCTTACGGGAGGTTTCGGATACGTTCAGGTTGTTCTCAAAGAACTTGTTGATGGTAAACAGAGTTTCCTGATCCAGAGAATCGATGGTGTTCTTCTTGAACACTTCCGTAAGGAAGATATCGCAAAGGGTGGTAGGCAGCTGGTAGATCAGGCGGCCGATGCCCAGGTTTTCATAGTTGATGATGCTCTTTTCGGTATCGAACACCTTGCCCACATCGATAGCGGTCTGGGCTTCCTTATAAGAATCTGCCAGGTAGCGAAGATGCTCCGCCACAGTGCCGATGCCGATGACCGTCTTCAGGTGCAGATCGCTGCGCAGAACATCCTCCATAGACTTGGCAAGCTTATCCAGGTCTTCCTCAGCGCCGGCGGGAAGCTGCTTGATCACGGCTACATCCGTTTCGTTGACGCTGATAACAAAATCCTGCTGCTTATCGGGGAACATGCCGGAAAGCACATCCACAGTAGACACATCGCTATGGCCGATCTGGCGCACCAGGAACACGGCTCTGGGGGCATCGGTAGCAAAATGCAGCTCCTTGGCCCGAATGTAAATATCGCCGGGGAGGATATTATCCATAATAATGTTCTTTACAAAAGTGCCCCGGTCGTGCTTTTCTTCGTAGAACACCTTGGCATCGTGCAGAGCGATGTAAGCCATGGCGCAGTAGCCCTTGGCCAGCTCATCGTCGCCGGAGCAGAACACAGCATACTCCAGCACGCCGCCGGCGCTGCAGATGGCCTTAAAGGTCTTGCGCTCAAAGGTAAGCTCCCCGGCAGAAGCCAGCTTGGCGGCAGCTTCTACCCACCGCTCACCCAGCAGGGAAACATCGGTACAGGATACTACGCAGCCTTCGCTATCCATAACGCCAAAGGTACGGCCAGGGATCTCACGAAGCTGAACGATCACGCTCTGAAATACACTGTTAGACATATTCAGGCCCCCCAAATGATAGTATATCGCAAATATGCATAAATGCTTATTTCACAAATTTACCCTATTATTATACATACATTTTGCACAATTTGCAAGTGCCTTTTGACATTTTATTGCAAAATATCCTCTGTTTTTTAGGTAATATTCCAATAAAATCTGTTTTTGCTCCTTGGGCGGCGGGGCAAAAGCTACGCACTTTGTACAAATTACTCCAAAAGGGCGATCTCTTCCTCCGTCAGCTGCCGCATTTGCCCCAGGGGAAGCTCTCCCAAAGAAAGAGGGCCTTCGCTGATGCGCTTGAGGTAAACTACCGGCATGCCCCGGCTGGCCATCATACGCCGCACCTGGTGATACTTACCCTCGCACACCGTAACCAGGCTCTCCCCTGCCCCCAGGCGCTGCAAAACCGCCGGGCGGCAGAGCGTGCCGTCGCGCAGGGTGATGCCCTGGGAGAAGGCCGCAATATCTTCTTCGGCAGCATCCCCCTCATGGCGGGCATAGTAGACCTTGGCTACCTCTTTTTTAGGGGAAATGAGCCGGTGCAGAAGCTCGCCGTCGTTGGTAAAGAGCAACAGACCTTCGGTCTCCTTGTCCAGCCGGCCTACGGGGTTCAGCCCCTGCCGGCGCAGCTGCTCAGGCAAAAGCTCCATGACGGTTTTTTCCACCGGGTCAGAATTGGCGGTAACAAAGCCTGCCGGCTTGTGGAGCATATAAACCAGCCGCTGCTTGCCCCCCAGGGCCTGGCCGTCCAGGCACACGGTATGCTCCGGCCCTACTTTCATAGCCGGGTCTTTGGCTACCGCCCCGTCTACCGTTACCCGCCGGGCTTTGATGAAGGCCTTTACGGCGCTGCGGGTGCCGCAGCCGCTGTCAGCCAGGTATTTATCCAAACGCTCCATAGCTTCCTCCGTTCTACCTCCCGCAGACAAGGCATATCCTTTGGTATACCAATTTCAGGAGGGGTATTTTATGATGGTACTGACCGCAAAGGTCGATAAGAAAAAAATCGCCATAATTCTGGCCGCCGCCGCAGCGGTCATTTTAGGCATGATCCTGCTCTTTGGCGGCTCGGACAAAGACGAGCCCACCGCCGGAAAAGGGGCAGACGACAACGCCAGCCGGGTGCAGTTTTTAAAGGACTTTGGCTGGGATGTGGCCACCTCGCCGGTGGAGACCAGCCAGGTGCGTATTCCCAAGCAGCCCAGCGAGGTATACGAGCGCTACAACGCCCTGCAAAAAAGCCAGGGCTACGACCTGACCCCCTACGCGGGGAAAACCGCCATGCGCTATGTGTACAAAATCAAAAACTACCCCGGCGCTACCGAGCCGGTATACGCAACGCTGCTGCTGTATAAAGGCACCATCATCGGCGGCGATGTGACCGACACCGGGCCAAGCGGCGTAGTGCAGGGCTTCCAAATGCCCGCAGCCAAGCCTCCCGCCACCACCGCGCCGGCCCCTACCACGCCCCAGGATACCACGCCTATGGCTGCTTCTTAAAGTTTACCACGAAACCGGGGGCTTGACAATCCCCATCGATAGTGGTATTGTACAGAAGTAAAGTAAATAAGGGGCAGCTTATGCCTTTTGGCAAGGGTTGCCCCGCTCTTCAGGGCAGGGTGAAATTCCCGACCGGTGGTACAGTCCACGAGCCGCAAGGCTGAATCGGTGCGATTCCGATACCGACAGTAATGCTGTTTGATACGGCAGAAAGTCTGGATGGAAGAAGATGGCGCGCGGAAAGTGTTTTTTCAGCGCATTTTGTCAGCAACTACGCCCTGAGAGTATTCTCAGGGCGTTTATTTTTTTACCTGTGAGGTGGCTGTTATGAAAAAACTTTGGGAACAATTTGGGGACAATATCTCCTTTGTGCTGGTGTGCCTGGCAGTGGCGGCGGCGCTGATCGCCGCGGCAAAGATCGCGGAGCATTTTCTGCCGGAGCGGCGCAAGGTAAGCCCGGCCAAGCGGGTGGCGGTCATCGGCGTGTGCAGCGCCATTGCAACCGTGCTGCATATGCTGGATTTCCCTCTGCTGTTTTTAGCCCCGGGATTTTACAAGCTGGACTTTTCTGAGCTGCCGGTAATGCTGTGCGGCTTCTATCTTGGGCCGTCGGCTACCATCGTGTGCGAGTTTGTAAAGATCCTGCTCAAGCTCCTGCTCAAAGGCACATCTACCGCCTTTATCGGCGATTTTGCCAACTTTGTGGTAGGCTGCTCCTTGGTGCTGCCCGCTTCCATCATCTACCATATCCGCAAAACCAAGACCACCGCCCTGGTTGGCCTGGCCGCGGGCACGCTGTGCCTTACGGTATTCGGCAGCCTTTTCAATGCGGTGTATCTGCTGCCGGCCTTTGCCAAGTTTTACGGCATGCCCATGGAGGCCATCATCGGCGCGGGCAACGCCATCAATTCCGGCATTACCGGCGTTTCCAGCTTTGTGCTGCTGGCGGTAGCGCCGTTGAATCTGATCAAAGGCTTTGCCATCAGCCTGCTTACCATGCTGCTTTATAAGCGGGTAGCACGGCCATTGTTCGGAAAATAAAAAATTGGAACCGTAGGGACACCCCTCCCGGGGTGTCCGAAATAAAAAATCGGCACAAAAAGTGCCGATTTTTTATTATTGTTAGCGTTGTTCCGGACACCGCAGGAGCGGTGTCCCTACATGCCATGGGTAAGGCTGCCCTTTGGAGTTACAGCTGAGTGGGATCGTCGTGCTGCTGTTGCTGCTCGGCCTGCCATTGCTGGAAGGCTTGCCACTGCTGGGCTTGCTGGGCCTGCTGGGCTTGCCATGCCTGCTGGGCCTGCCACTGCTGCGCCTGCCAGGCCTGCTGAGCTTGCCACTGCTGGGCGCGCCAGGCCTGCTCAGCCTGCCAGGCTTGCTGGCGCTGGGCAGGGGTAACCATGCCGCCGTCCTTTTGCCGCACAGCAAACACCAGGAAAGGCATGGTGAAATTTACAAAAATGCAGATCAGCAGAAATACCGTTGCGTTCTTGGGATCGCAGGAGCGGAACAGATCATACAGCGACATAAACTCAAATACCATGGCCACGATGGCCACCGCCAGGATCGCCAGGCTCAAAAGCGTAAAGCCCGTAGCCATTTCTACAGGGGGCTCGCCCCGCCAGGCGACGCCCTCGCCCCAGGGGTAGTTCTCCTTCACCCAGCCGAATACCTCGCCTACCAGCTTGACCAGTATGAGTGTATACGGGATAAAAAGCAGGATCGCCAGGATGCTGCAGATCAGCAAAGCTCTGCCCCGGTGGGTCTTGCGGCCCTGGGTATAGCTTTGATACTGGTCGGAAACCTTGCCCAAAAGGTAGGTATTCAAAAAAGGTATCCAGGCCATCCAGGCCTTGCCGGTTTTTCTGCGCTTGGCTACGGTATAAAGGCCGATGCTCTGGAAAATATAAAACACCAGCGCGATCACGCCCGCCACGCTCATGCCGCTGACAAATGCAGACCAGAAAATATCCCAGTCAAACCCGGAATAATGGGCATAGTCGTAAGAACTCCACATAATGTTTCCTCCTTATTGTGTATGGGATCCAGTTGGATTGATTATACCACGGCTTAACGGCTTTTTCAACCGAAAATACGCGGCCGTTGACAGCGCTTTTGCCCTTTGCTATAATGCCCGGGAGGTGATACCATGAAACGCGTTGCTTGCTTCTGCCTGGCGCTGCTGCTGTGCGGCTGCGCGGCAAAGCCCGCCGCTCCTGCGCCCGTTACCACTGCGCCGGAAACTACCCCCGCGCCGACTACCCCCGCGCCTACCACTCCGGCGCCAACCACCCCTGTGCCTACCACGCCCCCTGACCCTGCCCAGGACATCCTGGACGGCATGACGGTGGAAGAAAAGGTAGGCCAGCTGTTCCTGGCCCGGTGCAACGGCCCTACCGCCATTGCGGACATAGAAAAATACCACCTGGGCGGCTTTGTCCTCTTTGCCCAGGATACCCAAGACGAAACCCCGGACACCCTGCGCGCCAAGCTGCAAAGCTACCAAAACGCCGCCAAGATCCCTCTGCTCATTGCTGTGGATGAAGAGGGCGGCACGGTTAGCCGCATCAGCCGCTACTGCGCTTTCCGCGCCAGCCGATTCCCCTCCCCCCGGGATGCTTACGCCCAGGGCGGCATGGAGGGGGCGCTGAAAACAGAGGAAGAAAAGAGCCGGCTGCTTGCCGGCCTGGGCATCAATGTAAACCTTGGCCCGGTTTGCGATATTTCCCGCAACCCGGCGGCGTTTATGTATAAGCGCTCCTTCGGCCAGGACCCGGACACCACCGGCCGGTTTATCGCCGGAACTGTGGAAATTATGGACAGCTTCGGCGTAGGCAGCTGCCTGAAGCATTTCCCCGGCTATGGGGAAAACGCAGATACCCATGTAGGCATCGCCGTGGACAACCGAAGCCTGGAAGCTTTGGAAAGCGTGGACTTAGTTCCCTTCCGCTACGGCATCCAAAGCGGCTGCGGCGCCATTATGGTAAGCCATGTGTATATTGCCGCCCTTGACCCCAGCCTGCCCGCTACCCTCTCCCCCGCTGTCCACGAATACCTGCGGCTGGAAATGGGCTTTGCCGGGGTGATCGTAACCGATGACCTGGTGATGCAGGCCATTACCGACAAGTTCGGCGCAGGGGAAGCCGCTGTGCTGGCGGTGCTGGCAGGCAACGACCTGCTTTGCTCTACCGAGTACGCCAAGCAGTACCAGGCGGTGCTGGAGGCCGTGCAAAGCGGCCGCATCCCCATGCATGTGCTGGACGCCGCTGCCAAACGGGTGATCGCCTGGAAGCTGGATCTTGGGCTGATAGAAAAATAAGCGAAGCCTGCCGCACCGAATGCGGCAGGCTCAGTCTGTAGAAAAAGGTGACTTTTATCAGGTGTAGGGGGCGATTGAGGCACATCGCCCCGGGACAAAATGCGCCATTTTCCGGTATTTTGGGGTGAATTTGCAACAATTTCATAACGGGCCGATGTAGGCATCGGCCCCTACGAATGGTTTTTCGACACGCTGAGCCTGCCGCATTCGGTGCGGCAGGCTCTTTTTTTGATTAGTAGCCGGTGATCAGGCGGCAGATGAGGGCGGTATACTCCGCGGGATCTTCCAGGGCAAGCCCGGCGGTAAGCACAGCCTGGCTATACAGCACCTTGGCGTAGTCCGCAGCCTTTACCGGGTCGGCAGTTACCGCGTCCAGCAGCGCCTGCACGGCGGCGTTGTCCGCGTTCAGCTCCAAAATGCGGCCCAGGTTGAAGGCCATATCCGGGTTCATGCGCTTCATATACTTTTCCATTTCGAAGCTCATGCCCTCTTCCGGGGCCAGGTTTACGGGATGCTCTCCCAGATCCGCAGAAAGGCGCACCTGCTTGACCCGCTCGCCCAGGGCGTTCTTGATGAAGTCCAGCTTGCCCTGCAGGGCCTCCTGCTTTTCTTCCAGAGCCTTCTTTTCTTCTTCCGTCTGCAGGCCCAGATCCTCGGAGGCGGCGTTGCAGAAGCTCTTTTCCTCCCAGGTGATCAGGGTCTGGGGAATGAACTCGTCCACATCCTCGGTGCAAAGCAGCACATCGTAGCCCTTGCGGCTCAGGGCCTGCACCTGGGGAAGCTTGCCCATATGCTCCTTGTTTTCGCCGGGGATATAGTAGATCTTCTCCTGGCCCTCGGGCATAGCGGCCACATATTCTTTGAGGGTAACCAGCTTATTTTCCTTGTGGCTGAAAAACAGCAGCAGGTCGGCGGTTTTATCCTTATTGGCGCCGTAGCCGTCCACCGTGCCGTATTTCAGCTGGCGGCCAAAGGCGGCGAAGAACTCTTCGTAAGCGGCCCGGTCATTTTCCAGCATGGAAAGCAGCTCGCTCTTGATCTTCTTTTCAATGTTGCGGGCGATGACAGTAAGCTGGCGGTTGTGCTGCAGCATTTCCCGGCTGATGTTCAGGGAAAGATCCTGGCTGTCCACAATGCCCCGGACGAAGCGGAAATGCTCCGGCAGCAGATCCTCGCAATGCTCCATGATCATAACGCCGGAGGAATACAGCTGCAGGCCCTTCTTATAGTCCTTGGTGTAGTAGTCGTAGGGGGCTTTGCCGGGGATATACAGCAGGGCCTTGAAAGAGACCATGCCTTCCACGCTGGTGTGAATGGTGCGCAGGGGCTTGGTATAGTCGAAGAACTTTTCCCGGTAGAAGGTTTCGTATTCTTCTTCGGTTACATCCTTCTTGGGCCGCTGCCACAGAGGCACCATGGAGTTGAGAGTCTCCATCTCCCGGTAAGTTTCGTACTCCGGCTTATCCTCGGGAGACTCCGGCTTTTTCCGGGATTTTTCCACCTCCATTTGGATAGGATAGCGGATATAGTCGGAATATTTGCGCACCAGCTCCCGGATGCGGTACTCCTTCAAAAACTGGGAGTAATCGTTATCCTCGCTGTCGTCCTTGATCTTCATAATAATATCCGTGCCGGGGGCAGCCTTGGCGGCGGCCGTGATGGTATAGCCGTCGGTGCCGTCGGATTCCCACTGCCAGGCGGTGTCCTCGCCGTACTTGCGGGAGATCACCTTAACGCTGCCAGCTACCATAAAGGCGGAGTAGAAGCCTACGCCAAACTGGCCGATGATGTCGATATCCTCCTGCTTTTCCATGGTCTTCTTAAAGCCCAGAGAGCCGGACTTGGCGATGGTGCCCAGGTTTTCTTCCAGCTCGGAGCGGCTCATGCCGATGCCGTTGTCAGATACGGTAATGGTGCGCGCTTCCTTGTCCACCGCGATGGTAATGCCCAGATCGCTGCGGTTGATACCAACCCGGTCATCGGTCAGGGCGGTGTAGGCCAGCTTGTCCAGCGCATCGGAGGCGTTGGAGAGGATCTCCCGCAGGAAGATCTCCTGGTGGGTATAGATAGAGTTGATCATCATTTCCAGCAGGCGCTGAGATTCCGCCTTAAACTGTTTCTTTTCCATAGTGTGTGCTTCCTTTCTTGAGCTTGCTTGGTTTTGTTTTAGCACTCTTTGTTGTTGAGTGCTAATATTATACCGCAGTTTTACAAAAAAGCAAGAGCCTGGAAAAAAGTTCTTTGATTATTTACAATTATGTGATATGATTATGCTGTATGACTATGCGGTCATTTGCTATTATATTATACGCACAAGGAGTATTTACCATATGATCAATATTAGCAACCTGGGTATGCAGTTTGGCGGCCAGTGGCTGTTCCAGCATGTAGACCTGCAGTTCCTGCCGGGCAACTGCTACGGCATCATCGGCGCCAACGGCGCAGGCAAGTCCACCTTCCTGCGCATCCTTACCGGCGAGCTGGACTCTACCTCCGGCAGCGTGGTGGTAGACCCGGACAAGCGGGTATCTGTGCTGAAGCAGAACCAGAACGCCTACGACGAATTTACCGTTCTTGACACCGTCATTATGGGCAACCAGCACCTTTACGATGTGATGAAGGAAAAGGATGCCATCTACGAAAAGCCGGATTTTTCCGATGAAGACGGCCTGCGGGCTGCGGATCTGGAAGCGGAGTTTGCTGAGCTGGGCGGCTGGGAAGCCGAGTCCGACGCCAGCCGGCTGCTCCAGGGCCTGGGCATCGGCACAGAGCTGCACTATGACCTCATGGGCGCTACCGACCCCCGGCTGAAGGTAAAGGTTTTGCTTGCCCAGGCGCTGTTCGGCAACCCCGACATCGTTATGCTGGACGAGCCTACCAACAACCTGGACATTGAAGCCATCAACTGGCTGGAAGACTTTTTGCTGGATTTCCCCGGCATGGTCATCGCCGTTTCCCACGACCGCCATTTCCTGAACACCGTCTGCACCCACACTGTGGACATCGACTACGGCAAGATCAAGATGTATGTAGGTAACTACGACTTCTGGTATGAGTCCTCCCAGCTGGTGCAGGCTATGATCCGCAACAAGAACAAGCGCAACCAGGAAAAGATCGAAGAGCTGCAGCTGTTCATCCAGCGCTTCTCCGCCAACAAGGCCAAGGCCAAGCAGGCTACCGCCCGCCGCAAGCTCCTGGACAAGCTGACCGTAGAAGAAATGCCCTGCTCTACCCGGCGCTATCCCTTCGTAGGCTTTATGCCCGAGCGGGAGCTGGGCAAGGACATCTTGACGGTTAAGGATGTATCCCTGACCGTGGACGGCGTAAAGCTGCTGGACAAGGTATACTTCTCCGTGGGCAAGAACGATAAGATCGCCTTTGTAGGCGAAAACGAGCTGGCTCAGACCGCATTGTTCCAGATCCTTATGGGCGAGATTGAGCCGGACGAGGGCTCTATCAAGTGGGGCATCTCCACCAGCCGCAGCTACCTGCCCAAGGACAACACCCCCTACTTTGAGGGCAACAAGATGGAGCTGGTAGACTGGCTGCGCCAGTACTCCGCCAAGAAGGACGATGTGTACCTGCGGGGCTTCCTGGGCAGAATGCTATTCTCCGGCGAGGATGTATTCAAGAGCGTGGATGTGCTCTCCGGCGGCGAAAAGGTGCGCTGCATGCTCAGCAAAATGATGCTCTCCGGCGCCAATGTAGTGCTGCTGGACCAGCCCACCAACCACCTGGATATGGAATCCATCCAGGCGGTCAACAAGGGCCTGGAGGCCTTTACCGGCGTAGTGCTGCTGGCCAGCCATGACCACGAAATGCTGGAATCTACCTGTAACCGTGTCATTGCCTTCCAGCCGGACGGCACCATCGTAGACCGCTACGGCACTTACGACGAGTACCTGGAATGGCTGGAGCAGCAGAAAGCAAAGCAGTAAGTCAGATTGAAAAGTGCAGAGTGAAGAGTGAAGATCACCTCATCTTCACTCTCCACTCTCAAATCTTTACTCTCAGCAATAGGAGTGAATAACGTGAAGAAAATTCTTGATATGATCACCGGCAAGATGGAAAAGGCTTTCGCCGATGCCGGTTATGATGCTTCTTTTGGCAAGGTAACGGTTTCCAACCGGCCGGATCTTTGCCAGTATCAGTGCAACGGCGCTATGGCCGCTGCCAAGCAGTACCGCTGCGCCCCCATCGTGGTGGCCAAAGCGGTGGTAGAAAAGCTGGACGGGGACGATTTTTCCATGTGCGAAGCGGTGATGCCCGGCTTTATCAACCTGAAGCTTTCCGACAGCTTCCTGGCAAGCTACCTGGAAGCTATGCGCACCGAGGCTGATTTCGGCGTAGAAAAATGCGGCCAGGGCAAGACCATCGTAGTAGACTACGGCGGCGCCAATGTGGCAAAGCCTCTGCACATTGGCCACCTGCGGCCTGCCATCATCGGCGAAGCCCTCAAGCGCATCTGCGCCTTTATGGGCTACCACGCCATCGGCGATGTACACCTGGGCGACTGGGGCCTGCAGATGGGCCTGATCATTGCCGAGCTGCAGGAGCGGCAGCCGGAGCTTCCTTATTTCGACCCTGATTTTACCGGGGAGTACCCCAAAGAATCTCCCTTTACCCTAACGGAGCTGGAGGAGATCTACCCCACCGCTTCCGCCAAGAAGACCGACCCCGTATTTGCCGAAAAGGCCCACACCGCAACCTACGAGCTGCAGCAGGGCCGCCGGGGCTACCGGGCCATTTGGGATCATATCATGGGCGTTTCCCTGCCGGATCTGCGGCGGATCTACGACGCATTGGATGTCCACTTTGAAAAGTGGCTGGGCGAAAGCGATGCCGACCCCTATATCCCCGCTATGATCGAGGATCTGAAGAGCCGGGGCCTGGCCGTTCTCAGCGAGGGCGCATGGGTCATCCCCGTGGCCGAGGAGGCTGACAAGAAGGAAGTGCCTCCCATGATCCTGGTAAAAAGCGACGGCTCTTCCATCTACGCCACCACCGACCTTGCTACCATGGTGCAGCGGATGCAGGATTGGAACCCTGATAAGATGCTCTACATTACCGATAAGCGCCAGAATCTGCACTTTGAGCAGGTATTCCGGGCGGCGAAGAAGAGCGGCATCGTTAAGGCCGAAACGGAGCTGGAGCATGTAGGCCACGGCACTATGAACGGCAAGGACGGCAAGCCCTTCAAGACCCGTGAGGGCGGCGTGCTGCGGCTGGAGCAGCTGGTTAAGGACATGACGGATTTCGTGCGGGCTAAGGTGGTAGAAAACAAGATTGTGGCCGAAGACGAGGTAGAAGAAACCACCGCCAAGATCGCTCTGGCGGCCCTGAAATATGGCGACCTGAGCAACCAGCCCACCAAGGACTATAACTTTGACCTGGAGCGCTTCGCCGCTTTTGAGGGCAACACGGGCCCATATATCCTGTACACCATCGTGCGCATTAAGAGCATTCTTGCCAAGTACGGCCCTTGGGAGCAGCTGAGCATCCAGGCCGCTGCCAACGATTACGCCCGGGATCTGATGCTGGCCATTACCAAGCTCTCCCCCACTCTGGAAGCCGCCCTGCGTACCTCCAGCCCCAACCTGATCTGCGCCTATATCTATGAGCTTTCCGGCGCGGTAAACAAGTTCTACCATGAGACCCGCATCCTGGGCGAAGCCGACGAAGGTCTGAAGGCCGGCTACATCGCCCTCATCGGCCTGGCAAAGAACATTTTGGAAACCTGCATTGGCCTTTTGGGCTTCAGCGCCCCGGAGAAGATGTAATTTCCCCAAAAAAATAAGAAAAACGGAAGAAACCAGGGAAAACCTCGGTTTCTTCCGCTTTTTTATTTGCTTATTGCTGCCGTTTCTTAATGCCTAAGCACAGCGCCAGCACTGCGATGCACGCCGCCGCTGCGCCGATGACCAGCAGCGTATCGCCGCCGGAGCTGCTTTGGCTCTCAGGCCCAGGTGAATCGGCGGAAACCTCCGGCAGGGTGTACTGGGGCTGGGGAGTCGTCGCCGGGGGCTGGGTAGGCTGGGCGGCATCGTAGCTGTGGCCGCAGAGGGAGCAGGTATAGGTTTGCGCCCCGTCAAAGGCGTATTTGTGAGCCAGGGGGGCGATATTTTCCAAAGAGGTTAGCTGTTTGGTAAGGGTAATATCTCCGCTTTCGGTGCATTTTCCACCCAGGGTATAGCGCTGGCCGCCCAAAGCAAGGCGGTAGCTCTCCCCCAAAACCATGCCGGGGCCGGATAGGATCAGCTGAGAAAAGCTGCGCCCGGCGGATAGCTCGGGGGCATGGCGGTAGGCAAGGGCCTCCCCTGCCCCTCCTTCCAGGATGATATCCCGGTCGGCGCTTTCCCAATCTCTAAATTCCAGCAGCATGACCGGCTGGGAAGCGCCCCAGATCTCGCCGCTATCCGCAGCTGTCATGCTCTCGCCCAGGGAAAGCACCGTGCCGCCGTAGATAAACGCGCCGTTGCGGGAATCCAGCCCCACATCGCAGCTGGGGTTGCCGGCAGCAAAAAGCTGGCCGCCGTGAATTTCGATCGTGCCGTTGGAGTCGATACCGTCCCCCTCTTCCCCAAGGCCTGCCTGGATATGGAGCTTGCCGCCCAGCATGGCAAATACGCTTTCATCCTCTTCGCTGACATTGATGCCGTCGTTACGGGCGAGGATGCGAACATCGCCGCCGGAAACGGTCAGATGCCGCTGGGAAACCATGCCCTCGTAGCTGCTTTGCAGCTGCAAAAGCCCTTCGCCGGAAATATGCAGGGTTTGGTAGGAATGGATCGCGCCGTCGATCTTCCAGGCTTTCTTCTGCTCCTGGCCGAAGCCCTCCCGGTCTTTGTAGCTGGGCTTTAATATGCGGTAGACATTGGCGCCGGAAATGCGGTTTTCGCTGCCCGGCGCTAAAACAATGTTCGCCCCGGCCTGGCCCTGGGCGCTGCCGCTTTCGTATACCTTATAAAATACCACCGCCGGGGCAACGGAGCAGGTTATATCCACGTCGTCGAAGATCAAAGTAACCTTGTGGGCATCTTTTTTGCCCACCTCTACCCAGATCTGGCCCTGCCATTGGCCCTTAAGGCGGTAAGTGCCGGGCTGGGTAATGTGCAAAACCGCGTTTTGGTAGGCTTCCTGGGGGGTGTGCAGCATATAATCGGGAAACTGAGAGCCCAGGGCCGGTAAGGTAGTTAAAATATAATCTTCCAAGCCGGGAATTTGGTAGGTAGATACCCACTCCGGGTCGCCGGAGTAGTTGATCTTGCGGAAGCTTTCCCGGGGAAGCTCCGGGGAGTAGATAATATCGTGGGCGATGTATACGGCATCATCGCCGCTGGGGGCAGCGCCGGTGTAGTACTCCCCGGGGGAGTTTTTTACCTGGCCATGGTCAGCGGCAGGGTCTAAATGCCAGGTATAGTCGTATTCCGGCACGGCTTCGCCGTTCAGGGCAGCTTCGTGGGCGCTGCCGTCAAAGCTAAGCAGAATTTCCTGCTCCGTTTCCTGGGCGGCGGCTTCCACGGGGCAAGCTCCCAAAAGGAGCAGCCCGCAAAGCAGAATAGCAATATACTTTTTCATGGCAGCTCCTTTCCTTTTTTTAACCGCAGAAGGCGGCGGCGTTTTGGGTGTTGTAAAGGCTGGCGTAGATGCCGCCCTTTTCCAGCAGCTCCCGGTGGGTGCCGCATTCGGTGATCTGGCCGTCGGCAATGGAGATAATGCGGTGGGCAGAGCGGATGGTGGACAAGCGGTGGGCGATGATCAGGGTGGTACGGCCCTGGGACAGGGCATCGAAGGCCCGCTGGATCTTCGCTTCGGTAACGGAGTCCAAAGCGGAGGTAGCTTCGTCCAGAATAAGAATGGGGGGATTTTTCAGGAAGATCCGGGCAATGGCTACCCGCTGCTTCTGGCCGCCGGAAAGCAGCGTGCCCCGCTCGCCTACATAGGTATCAAAGCCCTGGGGCATGGCCAGAATATCCTCGTAGATCTCCGCCTTTTTGGCAGCTTCCACTACCTCATCATAGGTAGCGTCCGGCTTGCCGTAGCGGATGTTTTCAAAGATAGTATCGGCAAAAAGGAACACATCCTGCTGCACGATGCCGATATTGCGGTGCAGGCTCTGCTGGGTCACAGCGCGAATGTCCTTGCCGTCGATGGAGATCGTACCCTCGTCCACATCGTAAAACCGGGGGATCAGCTGGCAAAGGGTGGTCTTGCCGCCGCCGGAAGGGCCGACGATGGCAATGGTCTCCCCGGGCTCTACCTCCAGGCTGACACTGCGCAGCACATCCAGCTCCCGGTCGTAAGCGAAGGACACATTGTCTACCGTAATTGCGCCCTTAACATCGGAAAGCTCCGCGGCGTCCTTAGCATCCTGCACGGTGGGGTCGGTGCGCATAATGTCCACAAAGCGGCTCAGGCCCGCAAAGCCGTTGGCAAACATTTCGGAAAAGCCGGAAAGCTTGCGCATGGGGCTTACAAAGGAAGAAATGTAGAGCATAAAGGTAAGCAGATCCCGGTAGTCCATCTTGCCCCGCATGACATAATAGCCGCCGAAGCCAATGATGATCACATTCAGGCTGCAAAGGAAGAACTCCACGCTGCTGTGGAACTGGCCCATAGCCTTGTGGAAATTCCGCTTGGAGGTTTTAAACTGATCGTTGGCGGCTTCAAACCGGGCGTTTTCTACTTCTTCATTGGCAAATGCCTTGCTGGTGCGGAAGCCCGACAGGCTGCTTTCGATCTCCTGGTTGATATGGGCGGTTTTTTCCTTGGCCGCCCGGGAGGCTCTGCCCATGCGCCGGCGCATAGTCATAACCACCGCCAGGAATACGGGAATGGTAAGGCCCACGATCAGGGCCAGCTGCCACTGGATGCCGCCCATGACCACCAGCGCGCCGATGATGGTGACCGTAGAGGTCAGCAGATCCTCCGGGCCGTGGTGGGCAAGCTCCGTCAGCTCAAAAAGGTCGCTGGTCAGGCGGCTCATAAGCTGGCCGGTGCGGTTGCGGTCATAAAAATCGAAGCTGAGGGTCTGCATATGGGCGAAAAGGTCGCTGCGGATATCCGCCTCCACCCGGATACCGAAGGTATGGCCGTAGTAGGCCACCACAAAGTTGAGAAAAGAGCGCAAGCCGTAGCAGGCCAGGGCCACTACCATTACGGTAAAAAAGGTGCGGTACATCTGCCCCGGCAGCATATCATATAGGGCGCTGCGGGTGATCAGGGGGAAGGTCAGGTCCACCGCCGCGATCAGGCAGGCGCAGAGAATATCCAGGGCAAAGAGCTTCTTATGCCGCTTAAAATAGGACAAAAATATAACGATGGGCGAGCGTTTCTTAAAATCCTTAGTGGCCATGGCTTCCTCCTGTTTCTTTTGCAAAGCTGATACATTATTATATATTATACTTCTTTTTTGGGGCGGTTGCAACCATCCTTTTGCATTTTCCCCCAGGGTATGCTATAGTATAGAAAAGGAGGGATGGGCGTGGAGATTCTTTACCAGGACGAGAGCATTACCGTATGCATCAAGCCCGTAGGCTTAGACAGCGAGCATGAGCTTCCCCAGGCCCTGGGGGGCGAAATTTACACGCTGCACCGGCTGGATAAAAATGTAGGCGGCGTGATGGTGTACGCCCGCACAAAAGCCGCAGCCGCCCAGCTGAGCCAGGCCATCCAAAACGGCGCCATGGTGAAAGAATATGTGGCCATGGTACATGGCGCGCCCCCGGAAAATGGGGATTGGGAAGATTGGCTGTTTAAGGATAACCGCAAAAATAAGGTTTATGTAGTAAAAAAGCAGCGCGCCAGCGTAAAAAAAGCCCGGCTTACCTACCGGGTGCTGTCTATGGGGGAGCAAAGCCTGGTGCGCGTTCGGCTGTATACCGGCCGCAGCCACCAGATAAGGGTGCAGTTTGCATCCCGGGGCTTCCCGTTGGTAGGCGACCACAAATACGGCAGCCGGGACGATGCCAAAGCCCCCATGCTGTTTTCGAGCTGCCTGCGCTTTCCTTACAAGGGGAAAGAGGTCTGCTTTGAAGCCCTGCCGGATTGGGCTGTAACACAATAAAAAGGGCTGGCAGCTGCCAGCCCCTTTTTATTTTAGGATCAGCTCGCCGTTTTGGGCATCTACGGTAACCGTGCTGCCCGGGAGGATCTGCCCGGCAAGCAGCTGCTTGGAAAGCATGGTCTCCACCGTATGCTGCACATACCGGCGCAGGGGCCGGGCGCCGAACTGGGGATCGTAAGCCGCGGCTACAATGGCCTGCTTTGCCTGATCGGTCAGCTCCAAAGTGATCTGCTGCTGGGCAAGGCGGCGGTTCAGGGAAGCGATCTGCAGGTCGATGATTTTTTCCATATCCTCCTGGCTCAGGGGCTTATAGAACACGATCTCATCCAGCCGGTTTAAAAACTCCGGCCGGAAGCTGCGGCGCAGCAGGGCGTCCACCTGGGCCCGGGCGGCCTCGTCGATAGAGCCGTCGGCCCGGATGCCGGAAAGCAGGTATTCCGACCCCAGATTGGAGGTTAGAATGATCACGGTATTCTTAAAATCCACGGTGCGGCCCTGGGAATCGGTAATGCGGCCGTCGTCGAGCACCTGCAGCAGCACATTGAACACATCCGGGTGAGCCTTTTCCACCTCGTCAAACAGCACCACGCTGTAGGGCCGGCGGCGCACCGCTTCCGTAAGCTGGCCGCCCTCTTCGTAGCCCACATAGCCGGGAGGCGCGCCGATAAGCCGGGATACGGCGTATTTTTCCATATATTCCGACATATCGATGCGCACCATGTTTTTCTCATCGTCAAACAGCGCCTGGGCCAGGGCCTTTGCCAGCTCCGTTTTGCCCACGCCGGTGGGGCCCAGGAAAAGGAAGGAGCCGATGGGGCGGTTGGGATCCTGGATGCCGGCCCGGCTGCGCTGGATGGCTTCGGTTACCGCCTGAACGGCAGCATCCTGGCCGATGACCCGCTTGTGGAGGGTTTCGTCCAAGTGGAGCAGCTTTTCCCGCTCGCCCTGCACCAGCCGGGCTACGGGGATGCCCGTCCACCGCTCTACGATGCGGGCGATCTCGTCTTCTGTGACCTTGGAGCGCAAAAGGGCGCTTTCCCGGGCGTTTTGGGCCAGGGCTTCCTGCTCCTCCAGGCGGCGCTGGGCAGCGGGCAGGCGGCTGTACTTCAGCTCGGCAGCCTTTTCCAGGTCGTAGCCCCGCTCTGCCGCTTCGATCTGGCGGTTGAGGCTCTCGATCTCCTCCCGAAGCTGCTGGGTCTGCTCCAGGGCCTGCTTTTCGTTTTCCCACTGGGCCTTCTGGGCGTTGAAGCTATCCCGGGTTTCCGCCAGCTCCTTGCGCAGCTCTGCCAGGCGGGCCTGGGAGAGGGCATCCTCTTCCTTTTTCAGGGCCGCTTCCTCGATCTCCAGCTGGATGATGCGCCGGGATAGTGCGTCCAGGGAGGTAGGCATGGAATCCATCTCCGTACGGATCTGGGCGCAGGCTTCATCCACCAGGTCGATGGCCTTGTCCGGCAGAAAGCGGTCGGTAATATAGCGGCTGGAAAGGGTAGCCGCGGCAATGAGGGCGGGGTCAGCGATCTTAACGCCGTGGTACACCTCGTACCGCTCCTTCAGGCCCCGCAAAATGGCGATGGTATCCTCCACCGTAGGCTCACCCACCAGCACCGGCTGGAAGCGGCGCTCCAAAGCCGCATCCTTTTCGATATACTGGCGGTATTCATCCAGCGTGGTAGCGCCGATGCAGTGCAGCTCGCCCCGGGCCAGCAGGGGCTTGAGCAGATTGCCGGCATCCATGCTGCCCTCGGTCTTGCCTGCGCCTACGATGGTATGCAGCTCGTCGATAAACAGAATGATCTTGCCACCCGATGCCTTGACCTCTGCCAGCACAGCCTTCAGCCGCTCCTCAAACTCACCCCGGTACTTGGCGCCGGCGATCAGCG
>JAFSBW010000006.1 GCA_017437095.1 Oscillospiraceae bacterium | reverse complement strand
TATGGGCTTGTAGCGCAGCTGGGAGCGCACCACATTCGCATTGTGGGGGTCGGGAGTTCGAATCTACTCAAGTCCACCAAAAGAACAAGCACCCCGCCGGGGTGCTTTTTCTTTTGGTGGACTTGAGGAGATTCGAACTCCCGACCCCCACAATGCGAATGTGGTGCGCTCCCAGCTGCGCTACAAGCCCATATTCAAAAAAACGCGCTGCGGCGAAGCAAAGGCTCTCCCTTTGGGAGAGCTGTCAAAAATCTCAAGATTTTTGACTGAGAGGGCCCTCTCCGTCAGCCTTTCGGCTGCCACCTCTCCCAGAGGGAGAGGCTTCGGTGCGCTGCGGGTATTATTATAGTGCCGGAAAAAAAGATTGTCAAGAGCAAGGCGAAAAAACAATGCTCCTTTCCTTTCGAGCGCGGCTATCATCGGCAGCCATTCGGCGCTCGTAGGGACACCCCTCCTGGGGTGTCCGTATGGGTGCGGCTGCAAAGAATCGGCCCGGACACCCGAGGACGGGTGTCCCTACGGCCTTATCCGGAAAATACAGGCAAAAACTCTCCCCGGCTGGGTTTCAGCCGGGGAGAAAAGTTTTAGAACTGGGTGGGCTGCAGGTGCCAGATCTCTTCGGCGTACTGACGGATGGTACGGTCGGAGGAGAACTTGCCGGCGGAGGCAATGTTCATCAGGCACTTCTTGCCGAAGGCCATGCGGTCGGCATAGTCCCGGTTGGCCTGGAGCTTGGCATCGAAATAGGATGCGTAGTCCAGCAGCAGGAAGTAGTGGTCAGCCTTGTGCCAGCCGGTGCCGTCCAGCAGAGCATGGTACAGCTCGCGCTGCTGGTCGTCGGTGGGAACGGTGCCGTCCACCAGGGTATCGATGGCCCGGTGCAGACGGGGGTTGGTATCGTAGATACCGCGGGCATAGTAGCTATCCTTGGCGGCGTTGATCTGGTCAACGGTGTGGCCGAAGATATAGTTGTTCTCCATGCCGGCTTCCTTGACGATCTCCACATTGGCGCCGTCCAGAGTACCCAGGGTCACAGCGCCGTTGAGCATCAGCTTCATGTTGCCGGTGCCGGAAGCTTCCGTGCCGGCGGGAGAGATCTGCTCGGAGATATCCGCAGCGGGGATGATATGCTCGGCGTAGGAGCAGTTATAGTTCTGCACGAACACCACCTTCAGCTTATCGTTGACGGCGGGGTCGTTGTTGATCATCTTGGCGATGCGGTTGATATAGCGGATAATGGCCTTGGCGCGGGCGTAGCCGGGGGCAGACTTGGCGCCGAACAGATATACGGTAGGCTGGAAGTCAGTCAGGCTGCCGTCCTTCAGGCGGAAGTAGATATCCACGATGCTCAGGGCATTGAGCAACTGGCGCTTGTACTCATGCAGGCGCTTTACCTGAACATCGAATACAAAATCGGGATTGAGCTGCACGCCTTCCTTTTCGGCGACCAGCTTGCAAAGCTGCTCCTTCTTGCGGCGCTTGATGGCGTTGAACTGGGTAACCATCTCGTCATCGATCTGACCCTTCAGCTTGCTCAGCTTATCCAGATCCTTCAGGAAATCGCCGCCTACCCGGTAGCGCAGCATCTGGGTCAGCTCAGGGTTGCACAGACCCATCCAGCGGCGGGGAGTAATGCCGTTGGTCTTGTTCTGGAAGCGCTCAGGGAATGCCCGGTACCAATCCTTGAAGCAATCGTCCTTGAGGATCTGGCTGTGGATCTCGGCAACGCCGTTAACATAAGTGCCAACATATACGCTCAGGTTTGCCATGTGGGCGGTATTGTCCCGGATGATGAACAGCTCGGGATGCTCGCACTTGAGCTTATAGTCGATGCGGCAGATGATGTCCACGATCTCGGGCACAACAGAGCGCATCAGGTCCAGATTCCACTTTTCCAGAGCCTCGCCCATAACGGTATGGTTGGTGTAAGAGAAGGTCTTCTGGGCAATATCGAAAGCGTGGTCAAAATCCATGCCCTCTTTCATGAGCAGACGGATCAGCTCGGGGATGGACATAGCAGGGTGGGTATCGTTAAGCTGCACGGCGTAGTACTTAGCAAAGTCACTCAGGTCATTGCCGTGGGCAACCTTGTAGGTGCGCAGCATATCCTGCAGGGAAGCGGAGGACAGCACATACTGCTGCTTGATGCGCAGGCGCTTGCCTTCCCAGGTAGAGTCGTTGGGGTAAAGCACGCGGGTAATATCCTCAGCCTTGTTCTTCTGGGTCAGGGCCCGCAGATAGTCCTGATCGTTGAAGGCGTTGAAGTCCAGCTCTTCCTCGGCTTCGCACTGCCACAGGCGCAGAGTGCCTACATTGCGGGTGCCGTAGCCGATGACGGGTACATCATAGGGAACGGCCAGCACGGTATGGTCCGGGAAAGAAACCTTAACGGTATGGTTATACCGGCGGTAGGACCAGGGATCGCCGTACTTGGACCAGTCGTCCGCATTTTCCTTCTGGCTGCCTTCCTCGTCAAAGCTCTGCTTGAACAGGCCGAACTTATAGCGCAGGCCGTAGCCGGACAGAGGAATATTGGTGCTGGCAGCGCTGTCCAGGAAGCAGGCAGCCAAGCGGCCCAGGCCGCCGTTACCCAGAGCGGCGTCCTCAATGTCTTCCAGGATGCTCAGATCCACGCCACGGGCGGCGAACACCTGCTTCATCTCGTCCAGGATGCCCAGGTTGTAGAGGTTGGAATATACCAACCGGCCGATCAGGTATTCGGCAGAAATGTAATACGCCTTGCGCTCGCTCATGCGGGTATGCTTGGCGTTGCTCCAGTTGTCGGAAATGGCCATCATGACCGCGACGCCCAGCGCCTCATGCAGTTCCTGCGCGGTAGCTTCCTGCAGGGAAACGTCATAATTGTACTTGAGCTGTGCCTCGGTCCACTTCAGGATATTCTGGCAATTGTAACTCATAAAATAAACTTCTCCAATCTAAATATAACAAACGGGTTTTCCGTCTTTTCAAGATTTTCGGCCGTAAAGAATAGCCAATTTCAGCATTCTTTCCGCCAAAGCACAAGATATTATACCATCTTTTGCCCGCCATGTCCAGTTGCAATCTGTCAAAGTTCCGGGGAAATTCATGCGAGAATTTGACCCAAGACACAAAAAGTCCTGCATTGGCACGATTGCAAGCCGGGAAACGCTGCTGTAGGCCGTGCGGATCATGCCCCATACAAAGCCCTCTTCTTCCGTAAGGGCCATATACTCTTTCGCGTAGGCCACGGCCTCCGGCGAAGCGGTGTCAAACCACTGGCGGGTGGTCATATTGTCATGGGTGCCGGTATAGCATACGCTGTTTTCCGGGTAAGTGTGCGGCAGGTACTCAGAGGGCTCCCGGCTGTCAAAGGCAAAGCCCAAAACTTTCATGCCGGGCAGGCTGAAATCGTCCCGCAGGGCAAGCACCTCTTCCGTCAAAAAGCCCAGATCCTCCGCGATCAGAGAAAGCTGGGGAAGCCCGCTCAAAAGCGCCGCAATAAAGCTGTGATCCGGGCCTTTGACCCAGCGGCCGTTTTTGGCGGTGGTATCCCCGTAGGGCACAGCCCAGTAGGCTTCAAAGCCCCGGAAGTGGTCCAGGCGCACCATATCGTAAAGCTTGCCGGCGGCAGCCATGCGCCGCAGCCACCAGGCGTAGCCATCCCGTGCCATTACATCCCAGCGGTACAGGGGGTTGCCCCAAAGCTGGCCGTCCTCGGAAAAAGCATCCGGGGGGCAGCCGGCCACAGCGGTGGGGGTCAGGCTTTCATCCAGCTGGAACAGCTCCGGGTTTGTCCATACCTCCACACTGTCCAGGGGCACATAAATAGGTACATCGCCGATAAAGCGGATGCCCTTGGCCTTGGCGTAGCCGCGCAGGGCTTGCCACTGCCGGGCAAAGAGATACTGCACAAAGCTTTGAAAACGGATCTCGTCCGCATAGGTCTGCCGGGCCTCATCCAGAGCTTGGGGGCAGCGCATTTTCAGGGGCTCTTCCCAGGTATACCAGCTTGCGCCGCCCTTGGCCTGCTTAATGGCCATAAACAGAGCAAAATCCGCCAGCCAGCTTTCATTTTCCCGGCAGAACGCGTCAAAATCTTCCCCGCCGGCAAAGCGGCTGTAGCAAATGCGCAGGGCCTTCCAGCGGTTTTCGTAGAGCAGGCCGTAGTCTACCTTTTCTTCGCTGCGGCACCATTGGAAGCTGTCCAGCTCCTGGCCGGTGATCAGCCCCTGGCTGCAAAGCTGCTCCAGATCGATCAGGTAAGGGTTACCGGCATAGGCCGAAGCGGATTGGTAGGGGGAATCGCCGTAGCCCGTTGGCCCCAGGGGTAGCAGCTGCCACCAGCTTTGCCCTGCTTTTTCCAAAAAATCTATAAATTCGTAAGCGCTCTTTCCCATAGTGCCAACGCCGTAAGGCCCAGGCAGGGAGGTAATGTGCATCAGCACGCCACATTCACGCATAATATTCTCCTTTCCGGCAGATACTAAAATGGTAATATGAATTGCCGATTTTGTCAAGGTAGGCTTTTACATATTCGGCAGGCTGCTCCGTTTTTTGCGCCGGAATTTTGTGCAGAATGTTGCCGGGAGTATGCGCCGAAAGGACATTACCCAGCCCGGTGGTTTCCCGCCAAAGACTGCCCCGCCGGAGGTTATTACCTGCTGCATGGCTATACCGGGCGAAAAAACGGCGGGAGCAAGCCCCCGCCCTACATTGCATCCGCAAAGACATCGCAGAGCGCCGGTTACTCTCGCCGCATTCAGTTGTTATCGCACAGAATGACCCACTCAACCAATTGAAAGCTGCCGCAATCGTTTGTCATTCTTTGGAGTTGAGCAAAGTTTCGTCAAACTCTCTCAACGCGTTCATGTATGTTTCGGCGCCCACTACGCTGGCGAGGCCGTGGCCTGCGCCGGGGATGGTAACCAGCCGCTTGGGGGCAACGCAGGCGTCATAGTTTTCCCGGCTCATTGGGCAAGGCACAAAATCATCATCTTCGCCGTGGATAAAAATGACCGGAACTTGGCAGCGGGCCATGGCTTCTATGGGGGAATCCGCCTCCAGGTCAAACCGCCCATATAGCTTAGCGCCCAGCTTTACAAAGGGATAGGCAAGCTTTGGCGGCAGATGCATATCGGCAATCACCTTTTGCATGATCTCCTTGGCGGAGGTATAGCCGCAGTCCGCGATCACTCCCACCACCGTTTCCGGCAAAGGCTTCCCCGCCGCCATCAGCACGGTAGCTGCGCCCATGGACATGCCGGTAAGGATAATTTTGGCATCCAGGCCAAACTTTTGGGTCATGAACTCCACCCAGCTGCGGCAATCTCGGCTTTCGCAGATGCCCATGGTGATCACATTGCCCTCGCTGCGGCCGCAGGCCCGCTGGTCTACCAGCAAAGCGCTGCGCCCCAGGGCAAAACACCGCTGTACGCCGCCGCTCATATCGGATTCCGATGTGCTGCGGTAGCCGTGGAGCATCAGCTCGATGGGCGCGCCGGGGGCGTACTCATAGTAGCTGCCCCGCAAAGTAAGGCCGTCAAAAGAGGTGATGCACACATCCTCATGGGGCATAGCCCACATCTCATCGATCCAGCCCTTGATTTTTTCCCAATAGGGCTCATAGATCTTCCCCTGCGGGAACTTATACTCCCCCGCTTTGGGGTCTTTTTTCCGCTGGGCGTAAAAAGCCATGCGAAAGCAGATAAACGCTATCAGCAAAACCAAAAGCAATATTGCCCCGAAAACGCCCAGAACGAGCCACAAAATCTGCATACCTTTCACGGTAGACCACCTCGATAAATTCTTTTTTGCAGGGATAGTCTTAACGATACTGATCGCAGAACAAAAACAGCTTTTTGATAAAATCAGGCAAATATGTTTGATCGACGGTGTTTTCAAAGGCCAGCTTTTGAAAAAAGCCTCCCTGGATGTTTGCGCAGATCTCGCCGCTGATGCCAATATGCCCGGCGCCATCTGTGGTAAATTCAATGAACTGCCGGTAGCCGTAGGGCTCCCGGATGATCGCTGCGCCGTTTAAGGTTTCGTAAAGCGCAGATAGGGCATCTACAAATTCCGCAAACGCCTTGATATCGATATCCATATCCGTCTTCCCGCAAAAATCGCCGCTGCGAACGAAAACGCTCAAAATTGTGTTGGATGAATACGCAATATCCGCTTCAAAAACCTTTGGATGGAAACAAATATCAAAATTGGGACTCTTGATAGAATATTGCATTATTTGTTGTTCTCCTTTGCCGTTCGGCAGGAAGCAATTAGCATAACACGCAAAGATGCGCATTTTGAAGAAAGCTCTTTATAGGAATGCTCATCTATATGTTTTGTTCTGTGTAACAACTCAAGCCAGTAACCAGTTTCACTTGCTTCTTTTAAGGCGATTTCCAGTTTAGAAATAAAGTCTTTCTTCCCTTGGGCATATTGCGCTTCGTGGATATTCGCACCAATACTTGTTCCGCTTCTGCCAATTTGGTTGGAAATAATAGATTCGCGGTTAGCTTTCAAATTCTTTACAAGGTTGATAATATCCACGGAAAACTCCATTGACATTTCTGCAAGCTTATTTTCTTTCATATAATCGCCTCCTTTTCAGTGAAATCATATCATAACACTCAGGATATTTCAATGATGCATCGCCTATAGGCGATATGATGTTTTGCTACGCAAAATGATGTTGCTTCACTTTGTTCGCAATGATGCAATGTTTGCCCAAAATCATTAGGCGTAGCCGACATCATTAGCGTCAGCGGCATCATTAACGCAGTGACATCATTTGCCGCAGGCAAACATCATTGAAAAACCACCCTTTGTCAAAAGACAAAGGGTGGTTTTTCTGGTGGAGACTGGGGGACTCGAACCCTCGACCTCATGCGTGTGAAGCATGCGCTCTAACCAGCTGAGCTAAGCCTCCATAAATTGCAAATAAGATTATAACATAAATTAAAGCATTGTCAAGTATCCTTTTTTTCGCGGAATTTGCCGCCAACAGTTGCAAATGCCGCCATGTTGGGATAAAATAACAAAAAGACCTTTACCGGGAGGAAAAACTATGAACAGCGCCAAGATCATGCAAATTTTTGAAGATACCGCCTATGTGCGCACCGGCGGCAGCCCTGAGGAGCTGCGCTGCGCCGAATATCTGGCCGATGCCTGCAAACAAATGGGCCTGGAAGCCAAGATTGAAGCTTTTGAGGTAGACATGGCTACTATGCAGGAGGCCCAGCTGCTTTGCGACGGCGAAGCAGTACCCTGCAAGGGCTACCTCTGCGCCGGCAGCGGCGAGGTGGAAGCGCCGCTGTACTATCTGCGCAATACCGACAAATACTCCCTTTCCCTATGCCGGGGCAAGATCGTGCTGATCGATGGCTACATGGGCTACTGGATGTATCAGGATCTGCTGGAAAACGGCGCTGTGGGCTTTATTACCTATGACGGCAACGCCAACTACTGCGACTTTGACATTGACCAGCGGGAGCTGCGGAGCTTTGTACATAAGGGCAACAAGCTCCTGGGCGTAAACATCAACGCCAAGCACGCCATCGACCTGGTCAACAAGGGCTCTGCCACCGCCAAGATCGTGCTGAAGCAGGAAGAATACAAGGGCCAGTCCCACAATGTAGTGGTAGACATCCCCGGCGAGTCCCAGGATACCATCGTATTTACCGCCCATTATGACTCTACTTCCCTCTCCCAGGGCGCTTACGACAATATGAGCGGCAGCATCGGCCTGCTGGGCATCGCCGAATATTTCCTGCGCAGCCCCCACCGCTGCAGCCTGCGCTTTATCTTCTGCGGCAGCGAGGAGCGGGGTCTGCTTGGCAGCAAGGCCTACTGCGCCGACCATGAAGCTGAGCTTAGCAATATCGTTCTTAATATCAACCTGGATATGATCGGCTGCATCATGGGCAAGTTCATCGCCTGCGCTACCGCCGAGGAAAAGCTGGTAAGCTATCTGGACTATTTCTCCATGGAGCAGGGCTTCGGCGTAAGAGTGAACCAGGATGTTTACTCCAGCGACTCTACCCCCTTTGCCGACAAGGGCATCCCGGCGGTATCCTTCGCCCGCATCGCGCCCCCCAATACCGCCACCATCCACAACAGCTACGATACCGTGGCTCTTATGAAGGGCGAGCAGATGGAAGCGGATATCGCTTTTATCTGCGCCTTTGCAGACCGCATGGCCAACGCCATGCGCTGCCCCGTGGCCCGGGAGATGCCGGACAACATGAAGGAAAAGCTGGACAATTACCTCTGCCGCAAGCGCGCTAAAGCCTAAGGAGAAACGCTATGAAAGTAACACTTCAAAATCTTACCAAGAAATTCCCCAACCGCAATAAGAAGGTCAAGGGCGATGTGATCGCCGTGGACGATGTATCCTTAGAGATCCCTGACGGCACTCTGGTGGGCCTGCTTGGCCCCTCCGGCTGCGGCAAATCTACCACGCTGAACCTGCTCTCCGGCCTGCTGCAGCCCACCGAAGGCAAGATCTTCTTCGGCGACGACGATGTTACCCGCCTGCCTCCGGAGCATCGGGGCGTGGGCCTGGTGTTCCAAAACTACGCCCTGTACCCCCACCGCACGGTGATGGGCAATATCTGCTTCCCCCTGGAAAACCTGAAAGGTGAGCAGAAGCTTACCAAGCAGCAGATGCAGGAAAAGGCCCTGGAGGTGGCCAAGCTGGTGCAGATCGACGGCCTGATGGAGCGCAAGCCCAACGAGCTTTCCGGCGGCCAGCAGCAGCGTGTGGCCATTGCCCGCGCGCTGGTGAAGATGCCCCGGCTCCTGCTGCTGGACGAGCCCCTTTCCAACCTGGATGCCCGCCTGCGCCTGCAGACCCGGGAGGAGATCCGCCGCATCCAGCGCAGCACCGGCATTACCACTATTTTCGTTACCCACGACCAGGAGGAAGCCATGAGCATTTCCGACCTGATCATCGTTATGAAGGACGGCGCCATCCACCAGGTAGGCAAGCCCCAGGAGATCTATGACGATCCCATCGACCTGTTTGTTGCTACCTTCCTGGGCACGCCCCCCATCCATGTATTCGATGCCAATGTCAAGGGCGAAAAGCTTTACATCGGCGGCAAAGCCGTGCTGGATGTGCCGGGAGTTGCCGACCAGGATATTACCGCCGCCATCCGCCCCGAGGGCTTTGAGCTGGATGAAAACGGCGCCTTTGAAGCGGAGCTGGACCGGGTAGAGGTCATGGGCCGGGATGTAAGCGTAGTATGCCGCCACGAAAACTGCCAGGCAGACGCTATCCGGGCCATTATCCCCAGCGATGCCCAGGTAGATACCGCCAAGGCCACCGTCCGCTTCGACCTGAAGCCCGGCAAGGTTTACCTGTTCCACAAAGAAACCGGCAAGCGCATCCGTGTGGAGGGCTGAGTATGGAAAACCAAAACCGAAAGGGCTGGCTGTACCTGCTGCCTGCGGCGCTGTTTTTAGGGGTGTTTTTGGTGTACCCCCTGATCGATGTGCTGATCTATTCCTTTGAGGAGAATTTCAATTTCGCCTCCCAGGAAGGCACCGGCGTAGGCCTCTACAATTTCAGCTATGTGCTCCACGACCCCTACTTTTTGCAGGCGGTAAAGAACACCTTTATTCTGGTGTTCATTACTGTGCCGCTGTCTACCGGCATTGCGTTGCTGATCTCCCTGGGGCTTAGCTCCATCAAGAAGCTGCGCAACGCCTTCCAGACCATCTATTTCCTGCCCTATGTTACCAATACCCTGGCCGTTGGCCTGGTATTTATGATCCTCTTTAAAAAGACCCCCTATACCGACGGCTTCGCCAACCAGATCATCAACTTCTTTGGCGGCAGCAGCGTAGACTTTATCGACGGCCCTTACTGGGCGAAGATGTTCGTGCTGTGCTTTTATACAGTGTGGGTGGTCATGCCCTTTAAGGTGCTGATCCTTACCTCCGCCCTGGCCTCCGTAAACGATACCTACTACCAGGCCGCCCGGGTGGACGGAACTTCCCGCAGCGGCATCTTCTTCAAGGTCACCCTGCCTATGATCTCCCCTTCCCTTTTCTACCTGGTGATCACCGGCTTTATCGGCGCTTTCAAGGCCTATTCCGACGCGGTTGCGCTGTTTGGCACCAACCTGAATGTAGCGGAAATGAATACCATCGTAGGCTATGTATACGATATGCTCTACGGCGACAGCGGCGGCTACCCCTCCTACGCTTCCGCCGCGGCCATCATTCTGTTTACCATCGTGCTTACCATTACCTGCATCAACCTGCTGGTAAGCAAGAAGCATGTACACTACAGCTAAGGAGGCGGCGCTATGGATTACGAAAAAATTGAAAAAACCGCTGCCCGAAAAGCCCGGATCGTCAAGGCCTTTACCTATGCCGCTTTGATCTTCTGGGCGGTGCTGGTGCTGTTCCCCTTCTACTGGATGGTGCTTACCTCGCTGAAGGGCTACGGCGAGTATAACTCCGAGTTCGTTCCCAAGCTCTTTACCGCAAACCCCACGCTCCAAAACTATGTGCAGGCCTTTACGGATGTACCTCTGGGCCAGTATTTCCTGAATACCATTATTTTTACCTTGGTTACTACTGCCATTATGCTCATCGTAACCGTGCTGGCGGCCTTCGCCTTCGCCCGGCTGGAGTTTAGGGGCAAAAACCTGGCCTTTACTCTGTTTTTATCCCTGATGATGATCCCCAGCGAGCTGGTTGTGATCACCAACTATGTAACCGTAACGGATTGGGAGCTTCGCAATACCTTCGCAGGCTTGATCCTCCCCTCCGTGGCTTCGGTTTTCTATATCTATCTGCTGAAAGAAAACTTCGCCCAAGTACCCAATGAGCTGTACTACGCCGCCAAAATGGACGGCACTTCCGACTTTATGTTCCTCTGGAAGGTGCTGATTCCCATCTGCCGGCCTACCATCGTTACCATTATCATCCTAAAGGTAGTGGAATGCTGGAACAGCTTTGTATGGCCCCGGCTGGTTACCGACGATGAGCGGTATTTTCTGGTATCCGGCGGTATCCAATCCATAAGAGAAAGCGGCTTTGGCCGGGAGAATATCCCCGCTATGATGGCGGCGGTGGTGGCGGTATCCGCGCCGCTGATCGTGCTGTTCCTTGTCTTCCGCAACCGCATTATGGAGGGTGTTTCCAGAGGAGGTACAAAAGGATGAAAAAGCTTATTTGTCTTTTGCTGTGCCTGGTCTTTCTGCTTCCCCTGCTGGGCTGCCACGGCGCCATCAACCAAGAGCCGATGGCAGAGCCGGTTGCCGGCTACGATCTGCCGGACAGCTTCGATACCTCCCGGCGGCATGAGATCACCTTCTGGGCCAAGAACGATACCAACATGACCCAGGTAAACATCTACAAGCAGACCATTGCGGATTTTGAGGCGCTGTATCCCAATATCCATGTAAATTTGAAGCTGTATACCGATTACAGCCGCATTTACAACGATGTGATCACCAACATCTCCACCAACACTACCCCCAATGTGTGCATTACTTACCCGGACCATATTGCCACCTATCTTACCGGCCAGGATGTGGTAGTGCCTCTGGATAACCTGTTTGCCCACGAAAAATACGGCCTGGGGGGCAGCGAGCTTCTCTTCGACGGCCCTACTCAAGAAGAGATCATCCCCAAATTCCTGGAGGAAGGCAAGATCGGCGGCGTATCCTACGCCATCCCCTTTATGCGCTCTACGGAAGCTTGCTATATCAATAAGACCTATGTAGAAAAGCTGGGCTATGAATTGCCCGAAACCCTTACCTGGGATTTTATCTGGGAGGTTTCCGATGCCGCCGCCAAAAAAGGCGCTGACGGCAACTACCTGGTAAACGGCCAGAAAGTAATGATCCCCTTTATCTACAAATCTACGGACAATATGATGATCCAGATGCTCCGCCAGCAAGGGGCTGGCTACTCCACGGAGCAGGGCGAGATCCTGCTGTTTAACGATGCTACCCGCCAGATCCTGGATACCGTTGCCCAGCATACCGCATCCGGCGCTTTCTCCACCTTTAAGATCAGCTCCTACCCTGCCAATTTCCTCAACGCAGGCCAGTGCATCTTCGCCATCGACTCCACCGCCGGCGCTACCTGGATGGGCTCTGACGCCCCGCTGATCGACATTGCCGAAAGCGAGCTGGTAGAGTTTGAAACGGTGGTCATGCCCATCCCCCAGTATGACCCCCAGAATCCCCAGATGATCTCCCAGGGTCCCAGCGTATGCGTATTTAACAAGGAAGATCCCCAGGCGGTTTTGGCAAGCTGGCTGTTCGCCCAGTATCTGCTGACCAACGATGTGCAGATCGCCTATTCCCAGACGGAGGGCTACGCGCCCGTTACCTCCAAGGCCCAGCAGAGCGAAGAATATCAGGATTACCTGAGCCGCAGCGGCGAGGATAACGATTTTTACTACAGCATCAAGATCCAGGCCTCCCGGCTCCTGCTGGACAACACCGAAAACACCTTCGTTACCCCCGTATTCAACGGCTCTGCCTCCGTGCGCAACGCCGCCGGGCAGCTGATCGAAGAGGTGACCAAGGGCGTGCGCCGGGGCAAAACCATCAATGACGATTTCTACGACAAGCTCTATGGCGATATCCGCTCCCTCTACCGGCTGGATCAGCTGCGCAAGACAGGCTCCCAGGCCCTTGGCCCCCTTCCCGGCACGGCGATCTTCCTTTTGAGCGCCATCGGCCTTACTTGGGCGGGAATTTTGGCATATTTAATAGCCCAGCGGCTAAAAAAGCGGCAGAAAATGGTAAAATGACCCCTTGATTTCCCGGAAAAATCCTATAGAATATAGGTATAAGCACCAACCCCAAAATTCCGAAAGGAGATATGAACATGAAAAAGATTTTTGCTCTTACCCTGGCTGTCCTGATGATCTTCTCCCTGGCCGCCTGCGCCAAGAAGGAAAAGAAGGACGACGGCGTTAAGGTTATGTCCTACGCCGAGTACGATGCTGCCGCTATGGATGCCGAAGTTGTAATCGAGTGCTATGTGCAGGCTCACCAGTCCTGGTGGGACAACAAGATCACCGTTTACGCTCAGGACGAGGACGGCGCTTACTTCATCTACGAGATGGCCTGCTCCGAAGAGGACGCAGCCAAGCTGACCAAGGGCACCAAGATCCGCGTTACCGGCGTTAAGGGCGAATGGGCTGGCGAAATCGAGGTTATGGATGCCACCTTCGAGATCCTCGGCGGCGACACCTGGATCGCTGAGCCCATGGACGCTACCGAAATGCTGGGTACTGACGATCTGGTAAAGAACCAGAACAAGCTGGCTACCTTCAAGGGCCTGACCATCGAGAAGATCGAGTACAAGAACGGCGAGCCCGGCGATGACATCTATGTTACCGTTTCCAAGGACGGCAAGAGCTACGACTTCTGCGTAGAGCGTTACCTGACCGCTCCCGACACCGATGTTTACCAGGCATTCGCTACCCTGAAGGCCGGCGATGTTGTAGATATCGAGGGCTTCATCTACTGGTACAACGGCGTGAACACCCACATTGTTGGTGTCTCCAAGAGCTACTCCAAGAACTAAAAAACAAGCACATAACCAGGTGGTCTGACGGCCACCTGGTTATTTATATTCTATTTGAGCAGCCTGTTAATAAAGCCCAGCAACATCAGCATACCTCCCTCGCTAAGCTGCCTCATACCATCGACAGCCTTTGGGATAAGATCCGGATTTTGCTTAGAGCGTTACCTGACCGATCCCGACACCGATGTTTACAAGGCATTTGCTACCCTGAAGGCCGGCGATGTTGTAGATATCGAGGGCTTCATCTACTGGTACAACGGCGTGAACACCCACATCACCGCTGTTGCCCCCGTAAAGTAAGTACATAAACATCAATCAGGCGGCTGAAAATGCCGCCTGATTTTTTTGCGCGCTAAAATCCGCACCTGCTGTATTTTCCCGAAATATACTGGAAACAGGAGGTGAAAAAATGGATGCTTTTGTATTTATGGCCCTGGCTGCCACCCTGGGAACATGGTTTTTAACCGCTCTGGGGGCGGCTACCGTGGTGTTTTTCAGATCTCCAGAGCCCAGAGGGCTGAATCTGATGCTGGGGTTTGCCTCCGGGGTGATGATCGCCGCCAGCTTCTGGTCGCTGCTGCAGCCTGCCATTGAGCGGGCTCAAGCCATGCCGGGGCTGCCTGCCTGGCTGGTGGCAACGGTGGGCTTTTTGTTTGGCGCTGCCTTTATGTGGGGCTCTGACAAGGCTGTATCCTTCGCCCGGCGCAGGGCCAACAGCGCTCAGGGTAGGCCCAGCCAGCGGTTTAACCGCATCGTCATGCTGATCCTTTCCATAACGCTGCACAATATCCCCGAGGGGCTGGCGGTGGGCGTTGCCTTTGGGGCGCTGCAAAAAGGCTGCTCGGCAGAGGCGCTTATGGGGGCGGTATCTGTAGCGGTAGGCATCGGATTGCAAAATTTCCCGGAGGGAGCAGCGGTGAGCGTTCCCCTGCGCCGGGAGGGCTTTTCCCGCAGGCGCAGCTTTTTATACGGCCAGGCCTCCGGCATGGTAGAGCCGGCAGCGGGGGTGGTAGGCGCGGTGCTGGTTACCCATGTTCAGGCGGTGCTGCCCTACGCCCTTGCCTTCGCCGCCGGGGCTATGATCCTGGTAGCCGTGCATGAGCTGATCCCGGAGTGCCAGAAAAACCAGAAGGACCAGCCCTATTTTGCCACCATGGGCATCGTGCTGGGCTTTGCGGCCATGATGCTGCTGGATGTTATGCTGGGCTAAAAAAGGGGGTGTCTCAAAACGGACGAGACACCCCCAAAAAAGAATCATTATTCAGATTTTACCGTAGGGGGCGGCCTGTGTGCCGCCCCTATTGGTGTTTTATGGGCATTTTATCGGAATGGCACATAGTCCATTCCCTACATTATGCATTTTGAGACAGCCCCTTTTTTGTTATTTAGGGAATGGGGGTAGTCCAGTAGTGCTGGTTGTAGATGTCGGTAAAGCGGTAGGAAGCGTAGATGTTTTCTGCCTCGGGCAGGTAAACATTGCTGATCACCATCTTTTCCGTAACGGTCATCTGCTCGCCCAGGTAGAAGCTATCGAGATATGTACCGTCGTAGCCGTAGTAGTCGCAGATAAAGTCGATCTTATCGCCGATTTGCAGCTGGGTATCGCTCTTGGCTACGGTTTCCGTTTCGCCCTCAGCATATTCGATGCGGGCGCCGGCAATGTAGCCGTAGGGGTTGGCGTTATCGAATACCAGCAGCAGGTTTGCCCGCTGGCCGTTGAGCATAACGGGAACTTCGCCGGTAATGGTATAGTTGGTGCCGTCGTTTACGGTGCCGGTGTGGTAATAGGCGACCACCTGGTCGTTGATGGCCAGCCAGGTGCCGTCGGTCCGGCCCAGCAGAGCGCCGTGATCGTCAAACTCGAATACATTGTCCAAGCCCAGGTCGATATAGCCCTCGCCGTCATCGTAGAACATATTCAGCTCCAGGCCCTGCACCAGGCCCCACTGTTCTTCCGTCAGCCCAATGCGGTAGATGCCGTCGGCACAGGCAACCCACTCCAAAGCGGAGCTGTCGAAGCGGTTTTCTGCCAGGTATTCGGCAGTCTCCTCGGTGGTCAGGCTGCGGCCTGAAAGGAAGCCCAGGTTATCCAGGCCCAGGCCGTCGATGCCGGTATTGCCGGAGAGCATGCCCCCCAGCAGCTGGCCGATAAGGTCAGCGCCCATATTGCCGGAGGAGCTGTCGCCGCCGCCCAGGAGGCTTCCCAGCAGGCTGGGCAGCGGAGAGGTAGTGCCGCCGGTGGCCACCTGGCCGCTTACTTCCATGCTGGCAAATTCCTGGATGCAGCGGGCATACTCCTCGTCCATGCCGATGAGCTCATAGGTCTGCACCGCGTTGTCCACATTGGATACCTTCTGGTAGGGGAAATAGATGGAAAGGCCGTAGGCGTTGGTCATATTGGAGGAGGTGCGGTTGTACTTTACCGCGCTGAGCACGGTTTCCGCCAGCTCCTTACCCTCCTGGGTGCCCATATTCTTGGCCAGATGCACCAGGTCCACCTGGTCGATCTTGGTAGAGGAAGCAAACTCCCGGGTATTGTTGCGGGCGTTGGAAACGGTCTTATACTCGTCCTCCTGGATCAGCTCGCTGGTAGAGATGGAGAACTCCTTCAGCGCCTGGGGGAGAGTTTCTTCCAGCTCCGCCAGGTCTACTACGGAAAGGGTGGTCTTCTGGCCGGGGCATTTCTTTGCGCAGGTATCTACAAAGTCATCTACGATGATCTTGCCCAGCTTTACGGAAGAAATAGAGGTGTTCTCGGAAAGCTCGGTAAGCCAGTTGGTATAGTACCAGCCCACGCCGGGCTCAGTTTCTTCGGAAGCCACCATATAGTCGCCGTACTGGCTCATCATCACGGCGGTTTCCAGGGTAGCCATCAGGCAGGTATCAAAGCCGATAATGTCAAACTTGATGCCGCCGGCTTTCATAGCCTTGTTGATCTGCGCCAGATCCATAGAGCCGGAGCTGGCCTTCTTTTCGTCATAGCCGTAGCCGTTGATAGAGCCGCCGCCGTGATCCCAGAAGATCAGCATATTGCGGTTGGCGGGGTAGTTCTTGGCGCAGAATTTAATAAAGGAAGAAAGGGTATCGGGGTTGGTCATAGCGCCGGTGCCGGCGTTATCGTCCAGGCAGTAGAGCTTGCCGCCCTTGATCTGGTAGATCTGGTTTACCTTATTGGAAACCACATTGTTTTTCCACTGCTTGCAGCCGCCGGTATAGACAATCAGGTTTACATTCTCGCCAATGTCTGCCGCCAGCATCTCCTGCAGGTCAGAGGTGGCCATGCCGGAGCGGGACTCCAGATCCGTACCGCACAGGTACACCATAACGGTAACGGTATCCCGGCCGCTGCCCTTAATGGTGGTATAGCGCTCACGGGCCTGCTTGGAAACGGAGGTGTTCAGATCGGCAGTGTTGTCCTCCAGCTCCCAGCCGGTGCTGCTGGAGCTGCCGGTAATGTTGCCCAGTAGGGAGCCTATATCCACAGAGCCTACATCCAGCATGCTGCCGCCGGAAGAGCCGGAGGTGCTGGTATTGGACGAGCCGCCAAACAGGGAGCCCAGGTTGCCGCCGCCAAAGATAAAGAAGGCGATAACGATAATGATCAGGATCGGAGAAAGCTTTCCGGCGCTGCGAACTACATTGCCGGAGGAGCCGGTAGAGCCGGTGGGGCGGAAAGAGCCGGAAGATCCGCTGGAGCCGTTGGAGCCGGAGGAGGGCAGACCGCTGCCCTGGCCAACCTTGCCGCTGCCCAGGCCGCTGCCCCGGCGGAATAAGCCTTTGCCGTTGCCGGATACATTTTTCTCTCTTCCACGGGGTCTGTTATTTGCCAAAGAGATCACATCCTTTTGCTGTATTTCTAAGAATAAATTACTATATTTCCCCAAAAAGTGCAAGTATTTCTTTTGAAGAAAAACAAGCCGTTTCTTTCGAAACGGCTTGTTTGCGTAAATTAAACTTCCTTGCTCTTGGTGGCGATCTCCATGAGGCACTTGGCGATGAATTCCTCAGGCTTCATAGCGCCCAGATCCTCGCCCTTGCGGGTGCGCACGGAAACCGTGCCGTTTTCCATATCCCGGTCGCCGATTACCAGCATATAGGGGATCTTCTGCATCTGGGCTTCCCGGATCTTGTAGCCCAGCTTTTCGCTGCGGCAGTCGGTCTCGGCGTGGATGTTCACGCCGTTCAGCTTTTCGGAAAGCTCCTTGGCGTATTCATGGGCCCGGTCGGTAATGGGCAAAACCTTTACCTGGGTGGGCATCATCCAAAGAGGCAGGGCGCCGGCGTAGCGCTCGATGAGGTAAGCCAGAGTCCGCTCGTAGCAGCCCAAGCTGGTGCGGTGGATGATATAGGGGGTCTTCTTCTGGCCGTCAGCATCGGTATACTCCATGCCGAATTTCTGGGCCAGCAGCATATCGATCTGGATGGTTACGATGGTATCTTCCTTGCCGAATACATTCTTATACTGAATGTCCAGCTTGGGGCCGTAGAAGGCGGCTTCGTCGATGCCGATGGTGTACTCAACGCCCAGGTTGTCCAAAATCTCGCCCATGACCCGCTGAGCCTCTTCCCACTGTTCGGCAGTGCCTTCATACTTAACACCGGCCCGGGCAGGATCCCACTGGCTGAAGCGGAAGGAGCAGTTTTCCAGCATGCCTACAGTATCCAGGCAGTACTTGGCCAGCTCCAGGCAGCCCTTGAACTCCTCTTCCAGTT
>JAFSBW010000085.1 GCA_017437095.1 Oscillospiraceae bacterium | reverse complement strand
ATCTGGAACGAGATCGAAGTTGGCGCCAAGTACCACGGCGTTGTTAAGAGCCTGACCAGCTACGGCGCATTCGTAGACATCGGCGGCGTAGACGGCATGGTTCACGTTTCCGAGCTGAGCTGGAACCGCATCAAGAATCCCAGCGAGGTCGTTAAGGTTGGCGACGAGATCGATGTTTATGTCATCTCCTTCGATGCTGCCAAGCACAAGATCTCCCTGGGCTACAAGACCGCTGAGATGAACCCCTGGAATCAGTTCATGATGAAGTATTCCGAGGGCGATGTAGTGGATGCCAAGATCGTTAAGCTGATGACCTTCGGCGCTTTCGCTGAGATCCTGCCCGGCGTTGACGGCCTGATCCACATCAGCCAGATCGCTGACAAGCGCATCGGCAAGCCCGAGGATGTTCTGGCCGAGGGCCAGGAAGTTCAGGTTAAGATCACCCAGATCGATGCCGAGAACAAGCGCATCTCTCTGTCCATCCGCGCTCTGCTGGAAAGCGAAGCCGCTGAGGAAGCTGAAGAGGCTGCTGAGTAATCAAACTCCGAAAGGGCTGGGCTTTTGTCCAGCCCTTTTTGCAACACTTAATTGGAGGAGCTATGGTTAAGCATATCGTTGTGTATACCTTCCGGGAGGGCGTGGATAAGGCCGAAGGGGTGAAGCTGGTGGCTTCCTGCCTGGAGCGGCTGGTTGGTGTGATCCCCGGCCTGCTGAAAATGGAGATCCGCCCCTGCTTCCAGGGCGGTATGGACTATGCGCTGTACAGCGAGTTCGCTTCCCGGGAAGATCTGAAAAACTATGCCGAGCATCCGGCCCATCTGGAAGCCAAGGAGCAGTTTTTCCATTTACTGAACACCCGCGTTGCCGCGGATTATGAGGTGTAAGCTATGAAAGCAGTTGTTACCGTAGTAGGTAAGGACCGGGTCGGCATCATCGCCCAGGTGTGTGCCGCCCTGGCCGAAAGCAATGTAAACGTTCTGGATATCAGCCAAACCGTCATGCAGGGCTATTTTACCATGATGATGGTGGTGGATGTGTCCGCTGCGGCTGTGCCTCTGGCTCAGCTTTGCCAAACCATGGAAGATAAGGGCGCCGAAATGGGCCTGTCCATCCGCCTGCAGCGGGAGGACATCTTCGATGCTATGCATAGGGTATAAGCTATGATCAATCAGAAAGACATTCTCTATACCCAGGAAATGATCAACAAGCGCCACCTGGATATCCGCACCATTACCATGGGCATCAGCCTGCTCGACTGCATGGATACGGATGTCAATGTGTGCGCCCAGAAGATCTACGATAAGATCACCCTGCGCGCTAAGGACCTGGTGCAGGTAGGCCAGGAGATCGAAAAGGAATTTGGCATTCCCATCGTCAATAAGCGCATTTCCGTTACCCCCATTTCGTTGGTAGGCGCTGCCTGCCAAACCGATAGCTATGTGCCCCTGGCTGTGGCTATGGACAATGCCGCCAAGGCGGTTGGGGTGAATTTTATCGGCGGCTTTTCCGCCCTGGTGCAAAAGGGCTGCACCGATTCCGATTGGAAGCTGATGCGCTCCATCCCCGAAGCCCTGGCGCGCACCGAGCGGGTATGCTCCAGCGTCAATGTAGGCTCTACCAAGGCGGGCATCAATATGGATGCCGTGGCGGAAATGGGTCGCATCATCAAGAAAACCGCTGAGCTTACCGCCGAAAACTACGGCCTGGGCTGCGCCAAGCTGGTGGTATTTGCCAACGCCGTAGAGGATAACCCCTTTATGGCCGGCGCTTTCCACGGCGTAGGCGAAGCGGAAACGGTGCTAAATGTGGGCGTTTCCGGCCCGGGCGTTGTGTACCACGCCCTGCAAAGCGTAAAGGGCCAGCCCTTTGATACCGTAGCAGAGACCATTAAGCGCACCGCCTTCCAGATCACCCGCATGGGCCAGATCGTAGGCGTGGAGGCTTCCCGCCGGCTGGGTGTGCCTTTTGGTATCGTGGATCTCAGCCTGGCACCTACCCCTGCTGTGGGCGACAGCGTGGCCCGCATCCTGGAAGAAATGGGTCTTCAGGTCTGCGGCACCCACGGCACTACCGCCGCTCTGGCTCTGCTGAACGATGCCGTAAAAAAGGGCGGCGTTATGGCCAGCAACCATGTAGGCGGCCTTTCCGGCGCGTTTATCCCCGTATCTGAGGATGAGGGCATGATCGCTGCCGCGGAAAGCGGCGTGCTTACCCTTTCCAAGCTGGAAGCTATGACCTGCGTATGCTCTGTGGGCCTGGATATGATCGCCGTACCCGGCACTACCTCTGCCGAAACCGTATCCGCCATCATTGCCGACGAAGCCGCCATCGGTATGGTCAACTCCAAGACCACCGCCGTGCGTATCATCCCCGCCCCCGGCCTTCAGGTAGGCGACCGGGTGGAAATGGGCGGCCTTTTGGGCAGCGCCCCGGTCATGCCGGTGCATGAGCAGTCCGCCGCCGCTTTTGTAGCCCGCGGCGGCCGCATCCCCGCCCCCCTGCAAAGCCTGAAAAACTAAAGCTTTTCTCCGCAGCCGCCGGCAGACCCGGCGGCTGCGTTTTTTGTTGAAAAATAGGGGATTCTATGGTATAATGAATCAAATATACAATAAGCTCTTATTTTTAGGGAAAGGAGGTGCGCTGTGAAAAAGATCAATCAGATTTTGGCTCTTGTTATGGCGGTAGCTGTGCTTATTTTGGCATGGGTCGCCCTGGCGGGGGAGGAAGCTGCCGCCCCCCAAGCCGGGGATACCGCCCTGCAGATCACGGAGCTATGCGCCAAAAACAATACCCTCATAGCCTTCGGCAGCGCTACCGCCGATTACCTGGAGCTTTATAACCCCGGCCAGGCCATTGATCTTTCCGGCTACACCCTAACCTGCGGCAGCCAAGCCGCCCAGCCCTTTGTGGGCGTTACCCTGGCTGCCGGGGAATACCGGGCGTTTTTCCTTACCGAAGAAACTACCGGCTTTACCCTCAGCGCTACCGGCGGCGAGCTTATTTCGCTGCTGGATGCCAACCGAAATACCGTGGCCCAGGTGCAGACCCTTGCCATGGATGCCGACCAGGTAATGCTCCTGGAAAACGGCAGCTACCGGGTCTGCGGCGACGCGTCCCCCGGCTTTGCCAACGATGCAGCCGGGTTGGCTGCCTTCCGCCAGGGCATCCGGGAGGATAACCCCCGCCTGGTGCTTAGCGAGGTGCTGATCTCCAACGAAAACGCCCTGCCGGACGAAAACGGCGCATTTTCCGATGTGCTGGAGCTTTACAATGCCGGCAGCCAGGCCCTTTCTTTGGGGGATTTCTGGCTTTCTGACGATCTTTCCAGCCGCTATGCCTGGCAGCTGCCCCAGCGGGCGGTGCAGCCGGGAGAATATGTGGTTATTTTCTGCGACGGGCAGGATTATGTGGCTGAGAACGGCGCTATCCACGCTGGGTTTGCCCTAAACCGGGGGGAAACCTTGGCGCTTACCGATCTTCACGGCCGCTACCAGGCCCTTGCCCTGGCGGATAGCCTGGAGGGGCAGAGCCTATCCTTGGTAGAGGGTGCCTATGCTTCTATGGCCCCCAGCCTGGGCCATGAGAATACCGCCGAGGGCGCTTTGGCCATGGAAGCCGACCGCATCCTGCTTGACAGCCCCCTGGTGATCAGCGAGGTGCTGTTTGCCCAGGCCGGCGTTCCCTACGCCGGGGAGCAGACCGATGCGGTAGAGCTTTACAACCGCTCCAATGGCCCGGTATCCACCGCCGGGTGGTACCTGAGCGACGGCGGCGACCCCTACGCCTACCCCTTGCCGGAAATGCTGCTGCAAAGCGGGGAGTATTTGGTGATCCCCTGCAACCAGGCTGCTACCGGCTTTGGCCTGCGGGAGGGGGAACGCCTAACCCTTACCAACAGCCTGGGCCTTTGCGCGCCCTCGGTGGATTGGATGCCCTCCCAAAGCGGCGCAAGCTACTGTATAGAGTATTCCGGCCAGGAAATGTCCGCCAGCAGCTCGGCGGTTTCCCTGGGGTTTGCCAACAACGCCCAGGGGGCTGCCCAGTATCAGCAAAGTGAGCTTCCCCAGGGGCTTCGCATCAGCGAGCTGCTCAGCGCCAACAATTCCTACCTGCCTGACAGCCAGGGCAAGCCCTACGACCTTTTGGAGCTGTATAACGCCTCCGGAGAAAGCCTTTCCCTTTCCGGCTTTGCCTTAACGGATAACCCAGCCAAGCCGGATAAATACCCTTTGCCGGGAATATCCTTGGCAGCAGGGGAGTATTTGGTGCTGGTATTATCCAAGGATCAGCCTGCGGGGCTTTCCTATCCCGTAATTCCCATGACCCTGCCTTCCCAGGGCGGCGGCGTATACCTTTGCCGGGGCGAGGGCATTGTTGACAGCGTTATTTTCCCCCAGCTGCCCTCGGATATGGCCTATGGCCGCCCGGCAGGGGAGGCCGGCTTTACCTGCCTGCTTCGCCCCACCCTGGGCAAAGCCAACAGCGCCGGCGCGGAGCTTTCCCAAATGCCCCAGGCGGTAACAGCCCAGGGCTGCTATGACCAGGTGGAATACCTGGATGTTGTGCTTTCCGGCCCCGGGCCTATCTACTATACTACCAACGCCCAGGCCCCCGGCGACAGCGCCAAGCTCTATACCGGGCCTATCCGCATTACAAAAACTACGGTGATCCGGGCCCAATGCCGTGAGCCGGGAAAACAGCCCTCCCAGGTGCTGGATCTTACTTACCTGCTCAACGAAGGCGACCAGCTGAGCGTAGTTACCCTGGTAGCCGACCCGGATGCCCTTTTGGGCGGCGGGGGCATCTACAATTGCTACTGGACCAACCGGGAGATCCAAGCTACGGTTTCTCTGTTTGAGGCGGAGGGCGGCGGCTTTACAGCGCCCTGCGGCCTGCGTATGTTCGGCGGTTATACCCGCGCGTATGATAAAAAGAGCTTTGCCTGCATGTTCCGGGATCGCTACGGCGCTGCCAGCCTGCAATACCCCCTCTTTGGGGAGGACTATTTGCAGGAATTCCAGGCCATGGTGCTGCGTACCGGCGGCCAGGATTCCACCAAGGGCCGCATCCGGGATGAGCTGATCACATCACTCGTTGCCCAGTATACCGATGTTCCGGTGCAAAACTACCGCCCGGTTACGCTGTACCTGAACGGGCGCTTCTGGGGTGTGTATTTTGTAAGGGAAAAGGTGAACGAAAACTTTGTGGCCGCCCATTACAACGCCCGCCCCGAAGAGGTTACCCTCCAGTACGGCAACGGCACCGACCCGGAGTACAAAGCCCTGATCCGCTATGTAAACACCCACGATATGACCCTCCAGGAGCATTACGACTATGTGGCAGAGCGCATCGATATCGATGAATTTATCGATTTTCACGCCGCCCAGGTTTGGACGGGCAATGTGGATATGGGCAATATCAAGTATTTTAAGCTGCCCGGGGGCAAATGGACCTGGATCTTATACGATACCGACCTGGCCCTTACCATGGCAAATTACGATTCCGTAGCGGAGCAGTTTAACCCTGCCGGCAACGGCTCCGACGATCTGTTTTCTACGGAGCTGATCTGCGGCCTGCTGAAAAACCCTCAATTCCGGGAAAAATTCCTGCGCCGTTTGGCCTGGCAGCAGGAGAATATCTGGAATGTTCCCCAGCTGATGGAGCGCATCGACTACCTGGAGGCTACCGTCCGCCCGGATATGGAGCGGGATATCGCCCGCTGGGGCGAATCGGTGAGCTTCTGGAATGCCAAGCTGGGTTATCTGCGCAATGTGGTGGAAAACCGCAGCGCCCATTTCTACCGCTATATCCAGCGCTATTTCAACCTGACCGACAGCGAAATGCTCGCTTTCGGCTTCCAAAAACCCTGATAGGCCATTGCATTCAGGGGGCTATTGTGTTATAATAACTTTGTTCGACTGTTTTCAACAAATGCCGGCAAGGAGGTGGAGCGAATGCCATCGCGGCATGAAGAAAAATACATTATTACTTATCAGCAGTATGCCAGGCTGAAAGCCCGGGCGCTGGGTGTGCTTACCCCGGATGCCAACGCCAAGGATGGCAGCTATGTGATCACCTCGCTGTATTTTGACGATCCGCTGGATTCGGCGCTGTACGAAAAGCTGGATGGCCTGGGGGAGCATAGCAAGTTCCGCATCCGCACCTATGACTATAACCAACGGGTGATCAAGCTGGAGCGCAAGGATAAAAACGGCATCATTACCCACAAGCTGGATGCTCCCATTACCCGGGAGCAGATACCCCTGATCAACGGCTCCGCTACGCCTCTTTCGGAGTTTTCCGGCGGCGCTTACGATCTGGCCGCTCAGATCCAGGCCGGGGGCTACCAGCCCAGCGTTGTGGTGCGCTACCGGCGGGATGCCTTTACCTTCTGCGGCAGCGATCTTCGCCTTACCTTCGATACCCAGATGGAGGCCATAACCGCAGACAGCGAAGCCCTTTTTGATCCCAATTTCCATGGCCTTCCGGTATTCGATGCCAATACGGTGATCATGGAGATCAAATACGGCGACCATTTACCCAGCTTTATCCGCAAGCTTACCCAAACCGAAACCAAGCAGCTTTCCGTTTCCAAGTATGCCCTTTGCCGGGAAGCACTCAAATAATAGGGGGAAATATCAATGAGCGTTATTGATTCTTTGAAAAACAGCGTGCTGGAGGGCTTTGATACCACTCTGGCTCCGTCCGACATCATCTGCAGCCTTCTGGTATCCATGCTGGCCGGCTTGTTCATTCTGTTTATCTACAGCCGCACCATGCGCCAGGTTACTCTCAACCGCAGCTTCTGCATCAGCCTGCTGCTGATCTGCAGCATCTCCGCTATGATGGTGCTTACCATTACCTCCAACCTGGCCCTTTCTCTGGGCATGGTGGGCGCGCTGAGCATTGTGCGTTTCCGTACCGCTATTAAGGATGCTTCCGATACTGCCTTCCTTTTCTGGGCTGTGGCCGTGGGCATTACCTCCGGCGCAGGCTTCTTCCTGCTTACTCTGCTGGGCTGCCTGTTTGTTGGCGTAGTATGCGTAGTTGCCATGCTGCTGTACGACAAGGTAGACAAGCCCTACCTGCTGGTGATCCGCTCCGAAAACGGCGAGATCGGCGGCAAGGTGGTAGAGGCGCTGCAAAAGGCCGGGCTGCACTACCGCATGTCCTCTATGGTAGATACCGGCAGCTATACCGAGCTGATCTACGAGGTGGGCGTTAAGGGCGGCATTACCTCCCTGGTTTCCGATGTAAAGGACATCGATGGGGTTACCCATGTTTCTCTGGTAGATTGCCGCAAGTAAAGCAAATATGTAAGCGCCGCGCGTTTTGCGCGGCGCTCAGAGCGTCGAGAAAGCCCCAAACCGTCAAAATGCAATTTTTGGCAGTTTGGGGCAATTTTTTAGAATGGAAGCTATTTTAAAATAAAGCATTTGCTTAAAATGAAGCGAAAAAGCTTGCTTCGCAAGGCATTTTGACTTACTGCGCAAACCGCCCTCTACCGTACCGTCTGTACGCCGACGAGTGCGGTTTGCTTGT
>JAFSBW010000084.1 GCA_017437095.1 Oscillospiraceae bacterium | reverse complement strand
CCGGTGGCGGGGATCACCTCGGTGGTCACATCGCCGCAGTTGTTACAAGCGTTGGTGCGCAGGCCGCTTTCGGTGCAGGTAGGAGCCTTGATGGAGGAAACATAGTCATGGCCCAGAGCGGGGATAGCTTCCTGAGCGGTGATCACAGCGGAGCAGACGGAGCAGCTTACGCCATCGGTGAGGCCGTCGGTGTCGCAGGTAGCGGCGTAGCCCTTAACAGTTACTTCGCTATGGCCCAGGGCGGGGATGGCTTCGGTGTAGCTTGCGCCGCAGGAGCAGGTAAAGGTCTTAACGCCGGCCTTGTCGCAGGTAGCGGCGGTAGTAACGCTTTCGCTGTAGCTGTGGGTGTGTACATCGCCGGAGCCGGAATTGGGTGCGTAAGCGATGTAGTACAGGCCGGATTCGTTGCTGGTGCGCTTTACGGTGTAGGTGGTATTGGCGGATACATCTACCGTCATAACATACAGGGTATTGGTGTTGGGAACGGCCAGAATGCCAATTTCATTGCCGGCGGCATCGAATACGCCGATCTTGCGGTTGGTGGAACTGGTAGCGGCAGCAAAGGTCAGCTTGCCGTCGGCAGGAGCGGTGAAGGAAACAGAGCCGGCGCTGTCAAACTTGAGGGCGTAGTTCAGAGTTTCGGTGCCGTAGCCGAAGTCATAGGTGTAGGTGCCGTGCTTGCCGTTGGTCAGCTGGCTGCCGGAGATGGTGAAGAAATCGCTGGTAAAGCCGTCATCGGTAAAGTTGTGGATATAAGCGGATGCGGGAACGGTGACATCGCCGCCTTCGCCGCCTTCGCCGCTGTCACCGGTGCCGTCGTCGTAGTCGGGATCGGCTGCGCCGCAAACAGTGCAAGCGCCCTCAGAGTAGCTATGGCCGGTAGCGGCAATGTTTTCGGTGTAGCTGGCGCCGCAGGAGCAGGTGTAGGTGCGGGTGCCGGAAGTGGTGCAGGTTGCGGCGGTGGTAACGGAGGCGGTGTAGCTATGGGTATGCTCTTCGTCGTCGGAGCCGCCGGTAACGGAGTTGCCGCCAACGCTTACCAGAGTGGTCTCGTAGGCCAGCACAGCAGCCTTCAGCTCGGTGTTTACATCGTCGGTAAAGTCGTCTACTTCGTTGTCAAAGGTCCACTGGAAGTCGCCCTGATTGATACGGCCGGCGTAGGCGGTAACATTAGTAACGGCAGTTTCAGCGGTATCTACCTGATAGGAGTAGAAATCGGAAGCGGTATCAAAGTTGTTGTAGCCGGCGCCGCCGTTGGAAGCCTTTACAGAGCTGGGAACGGTCTCGTTGCGGCTGGAAGCCACATAGGCGTCAAAGCTGGTGTTATTGCTGGAATAAGGGATGAAATTGTAAGTGCCGATCATGACATTGCCGTAGGCCTTGATCATGCCGCCGGGCTCGCCGGACATGGTCTCGGTGGTGTCAGTGCCCTGGTCAGAGATCAGCATGGGGCGGTTACAGTTGCGGAAGTAGTTGTTTTCCACAAAGATGTCGCTGTCACGGGCAGCGCCGACGCCATAGCCTGCGTTGCCGTCGTAGTAGTTATTGTATACATGGACAGTAGCCACACGCACTCTGGGATGGCGGGAATCGGAATGGTCATACCAGTTGTGGTGATAGGTGATGTAGTTGGAGGTATCGCTGGCATTGGAGCCTTGCAGGTTTACCTTGCCGCAATCCCAGAAATGGTTGTACGAGTGGGTGATATAGGTGGAGTGCTTGGTGTCCAGAGCGCCGTCACCCTTTACCTGGTCGGCATCGCTGCCGGGCAGGCCGTAGAAGAAGTCGCAGTTATGCACCCAGGAGCGCACAGCATTCTGCAGGGTAACACTATCGCCCTCGGTGGAATCGTTGTTCATAAAGCCGATGTTGCGAACTTCCACATTTTCGCAGGTGCTCAGCTTAAAGCCCCAGCCGTTGCAGGTAGCATCCTCGCCGATGCCCTCGATGGTGACGGGAACGATGTTGCCCTTGACCTCGATCTGGCCGCTGGTGGTGGCAGAGGGGATGGGAACTTCGCCAATGATGCGGATAACGATGGGGTTGCTGGTGGTGCGGGCGTATTCCTTTACCAGCTTGCCGATGCCGGTATAAGTCTTGCTGCCTTCGGTGATGGTAACGGTGTTAACGGTGTCCTTGGTGACATAGAACACCTTGGCATTGCTCATAAGGGTGCCGTCCGGGTTGTAAGCGCCTACATTGTAGCCGCCGGAGTGGGCATAGCCATCCCGGTTGTGGGCTAGAACGGTGAGGGTGCCGGTTTCCATAGCCTGGTCAGCTTTTTCGCTGCCGTTAACTACGGGAACGACCTTCAGGGTGTAGCTGCCCGCAGCCAGGCCGACGGCATCGGCCCGCCAGTAGGTAGGGTATTTACGGATCAGCTCCGTATCCAGCTGCACATAGCTGCCGCCGGCTTTTTTTACATAAACATTGTAGCCGGTAGCGCCGGAAACGCTGGCCCATTCTACATAGGCGCTTTCCAGATGGCCGGAAGCCTCGGTAATGCCGCTGGCGGCCTTTGCCTGCATGGGAATGATGCCCACAGCCAGGCTAAGCACCAGAGCCAGAGCCACCAGGATGCTTAGGGAACGCTTGAATGCCTGTTTCATAAAAATATCCTCCTTTTGATTTTGTTCCGCAGACATTTGTCTGCGACACGAACTATGGATTCATTTTATAACAAGCAAACCGGCAAATCAAATAGAAAATGAGGCACAAAAGCAAATTTGGTGCAGTAAACAAAAAACCATGGCGCTTTTTGTGCAGCCCAACAAAGGGAGGGGAATGGGAAACTAGGAGGTACCAATTAGGAGAGTGGAGATTGAAGAGTTGAGAGTTGAGACAACGGAAGCTTCACTCTGCACTCTTAAATCTTCAATCTTTCCGTTGCCGCCCTACCGTCAACGAAAAACTGCCGCCAAATGGGTGCGATGCAGGATCGTACTGCCCCGGCGGGAGCAAGCCCCCGCCCTACGGTCAACGAACAACTGCCCAAATGGACTGTAGGGCGGCCGCTTGCTGCCGCCAATACCGCCAGGTTACGAGTTATAAGATACAAGATCTAAGATATCCAAAACCGACACTG
>JAFSBW010000083.1 GCA_017437095.1 Oscillospiraceae bacterium | reverse complement strand
CGGCTGGAGCGCTATGCTGTACGACGGCGAGAACTACTGCTTCTCCAAGAAGTACGACCTGCACATCATCGACCGCGTTGGCGGCGGCGACTCCTTCGGCGGCGGCCTGATCTACAGCCTGCTCTCCGGCAAGGACACCCAGGCTGCTGTTGAGTTCGCAGTAGCAGCTTCCGCTCTGAAGCACTCCATCGGCGGCGACTACAACATGGTTACCGTAGCCGAGGTTGAGAAGCTGGCTGGCGGCGACGGCTCCGGCCGTATCCAGCGCTAAGGAGAAATCCATGGCGGAAAACGAGATCCTGAACGAGGAAGAGGATCTGCTGCTTCTTACCGATGAAAACGGCGTTGAGCATTCCTTCGAGTATCTCGATTGCATCGAGTATGAGGGCGTGGAGTACCTGGTGCTGCTGCCTGCCGACGAGGAATCCGACGAGCTGATCATCCTGGCTGTTGAGCCTGTGGACGAAGAGCACGAAAACTACCTCTCCGTAGAAGATGAAGCCACCCTCAACACGGTGTACGGCATCTTCAAAGAGCGCTTCAAAGACATTTTGGAGTTCGCTGACTAAATAAAAATGCTCCGGCTGGTTACCCAGCCGGAGTTTTTTTATTGCCGTAGGGCGGCTGCTTGCCGCAGCCGTTACCGCACCCGTTGTAGGGGACGATGCCCACATCGTCCCGCCCCTACCGCACCCGCCGTAGGGCGGCTGCTTGCCGCCGCCGTTACCGCACCCACCGTAGGGGACGATGCCCACATCGTCCCGCCCCTACCGCACCAGCAGAAAAAATAAGATATAAGATAAACGACGATCTGCGGATATCGAATATCTTATATCTTAAATCTTATATCTTGTAGCTTGCGGCGGGAGCAAGCCCCCGCCCTACAGCATTATGCCTATATGGGTTTATTTCCCCAACTCCTAGTTTCGTTTGTAAGCGGATATGGTTACATATTGGGGATTGCAGGAGGAATCTGCCCCAAAACTTCCTTTAGGTCTTCTACGGATTCAGCCTTTGCCCATTGCGCCATTCCGGGCTTCCATACAAGGCTGGTTGCCATGATCTGACCGGCAGCAGCCATCCGTTTCAGAGTTACCAAGTCGAAGGGCCCGGCAGCCTGCCCATTGATCGCAACATGGTAAGCAATTACGGGAATAGGAGGCGGAACAGCGCCGGGAGCAGCCGCATTCATTCCCGCCATGGCATTGCTCATAGTTCCGGCAATGTTCTGACCAACCACACCGCCTACGGCCATGCTTGCCATCATGGCAGCGGGGTTAAAGCCCATACCGGAAGCTCCATCTCCACCCATATTGATGCTGCCAGCTCCATTCTCGCCCATTTTACCCAAAGCTTCTGCTCCGGCAACGCCAACCTCGGTCTGCTTTTCCACCTGATATGCGCCGATGTTTGCGGTGCGGGTGTGCATATGCTGGGAATACTGGCCTTCCTCACGCTGAATACGCAGGGTTTCCTGATAATGTTCGGCTTCAATGCGCTGCTTGTCGTGAATATCCTTAATGCTGGCGGCAGCCTGCGCCTGGGCGGTAGCCCCGGCAATATCTTTCGTAACTGCCATAAGCTGCCGGTAACCGTCGCTGGCCTTATCGATCTCGATAGCGCCGATATCTACGCCGGAAACTGTAACGCCAAAGGTCTCCTGCAAGCGCTGGGAGAGATCGTACTCGATAGCATCGTTGATCTGCGCGGTTTTGCTCTCAATTTGGATAACGGGGATATTATTGGCGGCCGGTGCGTTTGCAACGGCATCTTTTACATAACGGCTGGCTGCATCCCTAACCTGCTTCTGGAAATCCTCCAGATTGAAGGTGTACAGCCTATGTAGCTTTACAAACTCCCGATAATCCTTAATGCCAAAACTGATAGTGCCGCGAACAGCAACCGGGACGCCAAAATCAGAAAATCTGGGATCGTACACATCAAAGAAAGGAACGGCAAAGCGCACCTGAATCAACCGGGCAAGGTTGATAAAGTAGACCTCGGCCTGGAAAGGCGTGCCGCCTTCGTAGGCAAGCCCTACAATGCTTGCCAGGATGGGCAGATTTTTGGTGCTTAAAATCTGATCGTAAGGGCCCTCGATAAAATCCTGCATGGTGCCATTCTTTTGCTTATACACAAATACGGCAACCTCGCCGTCCTTGACACGCAGAGAAGAGCCCCAACGAATGGCGTTTTCTCTGTAGCCCATACCCTCCTGAACACCCGCAGGATGCCATTTCCAAATCAAATAATCAGGCTCATCGCAGCGAATTTCATCCATAAAACCGCCTTTGCGATTATTTCTATCAAAGAATGCCATAATGTTCCCCCCTCAACAGTTCCTTGTGTAATATCTAATAATTACTTTGCTGTTCAAACTATATTCATCTTCCTCTTCAAATTCGGTGTTCCCAGCAATGCTAATTCCTTTTACAGCACCTTCTTCGTTCAGAAAGGTCTTTTTTTCGGGCATTAGTAGAATGTTCTTAAATCCAAGTTCTCTAAAATACTCTGCAACATCTTCAAAATTCTCATTCCAAAATTCGTCAGAGCTTTTTCCTATTGCATGACCACTGCGCGAAGTTCGAGGACTCTTATCTGGATTTCTAGATTTCATATTACTTTCTAGTGTATCTACAAATAACGGTGATATCAAAAATCCCATGCTAAACATTAACGACATTCCTCCTGCAAAACCTGACCCTGAATCTTCGATAGAAGGACTCATCGCAAGCAAGACTACGCCAACTACAAGCATTATAACTCCGATGCTACATAGCGCAATTTTAATATATGTATTTTTATTCTTACGCACAGAATTAGACAAGCTTCTTTTTCTTACTTTTTCTGATGTTTTATTATACAAATCCTCTAAATAAGTAAATTCTTCTGTGTTGCCAAAAGCTATCCTGGCCTTGTGATATGTTTGCTCTAATTTGGCCCTCCAAGCATCATCTGTGTCGTAAACTGTATCCTGTAAATTTGACACCGCTAAAATAAAAAAATCAAAAATATCCTCTCGCGTATTTGGGACGTAAAAGTTGGTAATCAGTTCAATCTTTTTATTTAAAGAAGATGTTTGCTCTATCTTTTGCGCAAGTTCTCTTACTAGACTTTTTTGATTCAAGCTTCTAAACTCATAACCGCAGGTAGGGCAAATAGCAGTAAAAGAATTTACCACTTCTCCGCAGAGGGGACATTTATGTATTTTACCTTCATACATTATTTCTCTTTGGTATGTTGTCGGTTCAATTTTCTTTCCACAATTGGCGCAAAATCTAGCACCGTCAGATAGTTTATTCCCACATTCACTACAAAATGCCATGCTATCTATCTCCCTATCGCATTAATAGTTCTCATTGATTCGTGCCACTATTGCGTTATATACGACTTGCAGTTTACATGAGGTATCTCCGCTGTATGTGTTAATACCTACATTGTGTGAGCAAGTCAAATTCTTGTTAGCAAAACGTTCGAAAAAATAAGTGTCTCTACGAACAAAACAGCAATCAGGGATTGGACTGTACTTCTTGAAATATGCTTTATTACTAAACTGATCACCTGTGATATCGAGATAGTACATATCATCAAGCATGAGCCAACAATGAGTGTAATGCCCTCTACTTGATTCGCTGTTAAGAACCTTAATTCGAGCTCGTTCTATGCCGTTCTTCATCAAAAACTCTGCCAATAGATCACTTGCGTACGTACAACAACCGTTCGGAAAAACTGAGAAAATTGACAGTCTACCATATTCTCTTTTGCTTGCTACTATCTTCAATGCACGACGAAATTCGGAAGCAAGTTGTATTATATATTCATAATCCATAATAAGTTACCTATTAACAATTCGTGATTTCTTTGACCGCATCGCAAATATCCCCGATATTACATTCCAGGTACTCGCAAATTCGCAGGAGCACCGATAGGGCCACTTCTTCGTTTCTGCGGAGTTTGGTCATTGTCCCGGTTGCGATGTTCAGGTCTTTGCGGAGCGTAGCTTGGGAGATTTCTTTTTCCACAAGCAATATCCACAGCTTTTTGTAACTCATTCTCATATCCATTAAGCCTCTTGCGTAGTGATTGGTTGCATATTTTAATATTAAAACGATTTAAGTAATATGTCAATACTATTTATGTAATTCCAAGCTCAAAATTCGCAAGAACTTGCTATTTTTAGTGAAGAATATAACAAATGCCTTGATTAATTTTGCAATCAAGCTTTGGTGCAGAATAAACAGATATTATTGATAATAAAAGGCCGCAACTTTCGTAGTAAAGAAAGCTGCGGCTTTGTTATGCACTTTTTATTTGCCCAATTCCTGGTTGCGCTTGTAGGCGGCGGCGATGGCGGCGATGGCGGCGTTGCGGGCGCCGGTTTCTTCCAGGGCCTTTACGCCGGCGATGGTGCTGCCACCGGGGGAGCAGACGGCATCCCGCAGCTGAGCGGGGTGCTGCCCGGTTTCCATGACCATAGCGCCGGAGCCTGCCATAGTGGCAGCGGCCAGGCGCAGGGCGGTCTGGCGGGGGATGCCGCAGGCTACCGCGCCGTCAGCCATGGCTTCCAGGAACAGGTAGCAGTAGGCAGGGCCGCAGCCGGAAAGGGAAGTGCCGGCATCGAAAAGGGCTTCGTCCAGAGCTACCATTTCGCCGGAGGCGCTCATGTCCTCCAAAAAGCTTGCCAGCAGCTCATCGCTGACCAGGCCGTTGCGGCAGTACAGCGTTACGCCCTTGCCGATGGCTACAGAGGTGTTGGGCATAATGCGGATGGTGGGGTATTCGCCGCCGGCATAGGCGGCAATCTTTTCCATAGTCAGCCCGGCGGCCATAGTGATCAGCAGGGGCTTTTTCTCCTGCAGGGCCGGGCGCAGCTGCTCCAGCACGCCGCCCATAACCTGGGGCTTGACCGCCAGAAACAGCCTGTCGCAGCTTTTGGCAGCTTCTTCGGCGCTGCCGTAAGCAAAGCCCAGGGCTTTGGCCTTGCCGGAAAGGTCGGATACCATAAGGCTGTCGCATTTTTTTGCCAGCGCCTTGGCGATGGCGCCGCCCATATTGCCGCAGCCGATAAAACCGTATTTCATAGCTTTTACCTCACATGGCCGTCGCCGGTTACGATATACTTGTAGGTTGTCAGCTCCTCCAGGCCCATGGGGCCCCGGGCATGGAGCTTCTGGGTAGAGATGCCCATTTCGCAGCCCAGGCCAAATTCGCCGCCGTCGGTAAAGCGGGTAGAGGCGTTTACATACACCGCCGCGCTATCTACCCCGGCGGTAAAGGCGGCGATGGCAGCAGCATCTTGCGATACGATGCCGTCGCTGTGGCCGGTGGAGTGGGCAGAAATATGGAAAATTGCCTCTTTCACGCCGCTAACTACCTTAACGGCCAGAATATAGTCCAAAAACTCGGTGTCAAAGTCTGATTCTCCGGCTTTTGTGCCGTCGATGATGGCGGCGGCTTCTTCATCCAGCCGCAGCTCTACGGGGCAGAGCCCCTGGGCGGTGCGAGCCTCTACCAGCTGCTTTTTCAGCATGGGCAGAAATTCCGGGGCGATCTGCTTGTCTACCAGCAGCACCTCCTGGGCGTTGCAAACGCTGGGGCGGCTGGTCTTGGCGTTGTTTACAATGGCCAGAGCCTTGGAAAGATCGGCAGTTTTTTCAATGTAGATATGGCAGATGCCCGTGCCGGTGGCGATGCAGGGCACGGTAGCCTGGCGCACGCAGGCGTTGATCAGACCGGCGCCGCCCCGGGGGATCAAAAGGTCGATATAGCCGTTGGCGGTCATCAGGGCGGTGGCGCTGTCGCGGGAGGTATCCTGCACCAGGTTGATGGCATCCGGGGTGATGCCAACTTTTTCCAGGCCCTGCTTCAGGGCGTTTACAATGGCGTTGGCGCTGCGCCAGGCTTCCTTGCCGCCGCGGAGGATGCATACGCTGCCGCTTTTCAGAGCCAGGGCAGCGGCATCGCTGGTAACATTGGGGCGGCTTTCGTAAATAATGGCGATCACGCCCATGGGAACCCGCTTTTTCTGGATGGTCAGGCCGTCGGGGCGGGTATGGGTATCCAAAACTGTACCTACCGGGTCGGGAAGCTCAGCTACCTCCCGGATGCCCTTGGCCATACCTTCAATGCGGGCAGGGGAAAGCAGCAGCCGGTCGATCATAACATCGCTTACCGTCCCCTTGGCGGCATCTACATCCAGGGCGTTGGCTGCCAGAATGGCATCGCTATTTTCTGCAAGGCTCTCTGCCATAGCCAGCAGGGCGGCGTTCTTTTCCTCAGTGGTCAGGCAGCCTACCAGGGGCTTTGCGGCCTTGGCGTTTTGCAGCATGTTTTTCATATCGATCACTCCTTGGAGAATTTGGTGCCGATCGTCTGGCCTTCCAGCACGGCATAAAGGTTTTCCGGCTCAGCGCCGTTGCAGATCACCATTTCGCACCCGGCATCCAGGCACATGGCGGCGGCCCGCAGCTTGGTAATCATGCCGCCGGTGCCCTGGGTGGAGGCGCTTGCCCCTGCCAGGGCCAAAACATCGGGGCTGATGGCGCTGATATGGGCAATGAGCTTGGCGTTCGGGTCGGTATGGGGGTCGGCGGTGTAAAGGCCGTCAATATCGGAAAGCAGAACAAGCTTATCCGCTCCCACAGAAGTTGCCACAATGGCGGCCAGGGTGTCATTGTCACCAATTACGATCTCGTCAGTAGACACCGTATCGTTTTCGTTGAGGATGGGCAGAGCCTGCAGCTCCAAAAGCCGGTACATGGTGTTGATAAAATTGCCCCGGCGCTTGTCGCTGGCTACATCGTCGCCGGTGATCAGCAGCTGAGCAACGGTATGGTTATATTCGCTGAAAAGCTTGTCGTAGGTATACATCAGCTCGCACTGGCCAACGGCGGCAGCGGCCTGCTTGGTGGGGATATCCTCCGGGCGGCCCAGAAGCCCCAGCTTGCCTACGCCCATGCCAATTGCGCCGGAGGAAACCAGGATCACCTCATGCCCGGCGTTTTTGATATCGCTAAGCACTTTGCACAGCAGCTCCACCCGGCGGATGTTCAAATGCCCGGTGGGGTGGGCCAGGGTGCTGGTGCCTACTTTTACTACAATTCTCATGGCTATAGCTCCTCTATATTATATGTCCTTATTATAAGGCCAAATGTCCTTGAATGGAAGATGGCAAAGTGCTGAGATTTCTCCCAAAGGGGAGGGAATAAATTGTAGCGAATGTAGTATTTTGCTGCTTGCCGTTGACTTTACTGCGCTAAAGTGCTAAAATCATTCCACATTATAAAGGCAGGTGAGTACCCATGGATGAACAGGCTCGGCTTTCCCAGTTTTATCAGGCTGTTTTGCAGCTGAAAACGCCCCAGGAGGCCCATTTGTTTTTTCGGGACATTTGTACAGTAAAGGAGCTTCAGGCTATGGGTCAGCGCCTGGAGGTTGCCCGGCTGCTGGACGGGGGCAAGAACTATAACGAGATCGAAAACGCTACCGGCGCCAGCTCTGCTACCATCAGCCGGGTAAATAAATGCTTGCTGGGAGGCGGCGGCTACGCCCTTACCCTGGAGCGGATGAAGGAGGATGCCAAATGAAACTGATGCGGGAAGAAAAGGCGCTGCTTGCCCTGCAGGAGCTGTACGAAAGCTGCGGCTACCGCCGCTTTCGCATGAGCCGGTTTGAAGAGTACCGGCTGTATGTGCAGAATAAGGACTTTTTGGTGTCCGACCAGGTGATCACCTTTACCGATCCCTCCGGCAAGCTTATGGCGCTGAAGCCGGATGTTACCCTTTCTATCATCAAGCACGCCGTGGATGCTCCCGGCAAGGTGCAAAAGCTTTATTACCACGAAAATGTCTACCGCCCCGGCGGCGCAATGGGCTCTTTTAAAGAGATCATGCAGGCCGGCCTGGAATGCGTGGGCGATCTGCAGAGCTACCATGTGGCAGAGGTTGCCTACCTTGCCGCCAAGAGCCTGGAAAGCCTGGATGCAGGCTTTGTGCTGGATATTTCCCATATGGGCCTGATCGGCGCCACTTTGGAAGCGAGCGGCCTGAGCAAGGACGCGCAGAAGCAGGCTCTTGCCTGCCTGCACCAGAAAAACGCCCATGAGCTTGCTGCTCTGTGCGCCGCGGAAGGCGTAGACAGCGCCCAGCTTTTGGCCCTGGTGAATTTCGCCGGAGATGCCAAGCAGCTGGATGATCTTTGCGCGGTGCTTTCCGCGCCGGAGCAAAAGCAGGCGCTGCAGGAGCTTTCCCAGGTGGTATCCGCCCTGGAAGCTATGGGCATGGGCGGCCGTGTGCAGGTAGATTTCTCCTGCGCCGGCGCGCTGAAATACTACTCCGGCCTGGTATTCAAGGGCTATCTGCCCGGCATCCACAAAAGCGTGCTTACCGGCGGCCAGTACGATAAGCTCCTGGCTAAAATGGGCAAAACCAGCCGGGCCATCGGCTTTGCCATCTATATGGATCTGCTGGAAGAGGATGCTTCGGAAGAAAACGGGCTGCTCTACCGCATTGACCCTGCGGGGGCAGAGCTTTCCCAGGTGCTTGCCTGCGCCGAAAAGCTGCGAGCCCAGGGCAGCGTTCTGGTCAGCGCAGACGAGGCTGTTTCCAGCCGTTATGTGATCAAATTCCAAAACGGGGAGGAAGTGTGCTATGGATAATTTCATAAACATCGCCCTTCCCAAGGGCCGCCTGGGCGACAAGGTCTATGCCGCCCTGAAGCAGGCGGGCTACCCCTGCGAAGCTTTGGAAGACCCCGGCCGCAAGCTGATCTTTGAAAACCCGGAAGCGGGCGTTCGCTATTTCTGGGTAAAGCCCTCGGATGTTGCCATCTATGTAGAGCGGGGCGCGGCAGATCTGGGCGTTGCCGGCAAGGATATTTTGCTGGAGTACGCGCCGGATGTGTATGAGCTGCTGGATCTGGGCCTGGGCAAATGCCGCATGGCCGTAGCAGCCCCCAAGGGCTTCCGGGACGATACCCGGCGCACCCTGAAGGTTGCTACCAAATTCCCCCATATTGCCGGCAGCTACTATACCTCCCTGGGCCGGGACATTGATATTATCAAGCTCAACGGCTCTATTGAGATCGCCCCCATTCTGGGCCTGAGCGATGTGATCGTGGATATTGTGGAAACCGGCAGCACCCTGCGGGAGAATAACCTGGAGGTTGTAGAAACCGTAGTGCCTATTTCCGCCCGGCTCATTGCCAACACCGCCCAGTTTAAATTCAAAAACCAAAAGATCCTGGCTATCCGCAACAGTCTGGCTAAGATCTTGGGATAGGAGAAGCTTATGATTCGCATTCTGGAATACGGCGCCGTGCCTGCCGGCGAGATCTTCAGCCGGGTAGAAATGAGCGCCAATGTAGAGCCTATTGTTACCGATATTATTGCCAATGTAAGAAAAAACGGCGATCAGGCTATTTTTGCATACAACGAAAAGTTTGACGGCTGCGTTTTGGACTGCCTGGAAGTCAGCGAGGAAGAGATCCAGGAGGCCTTCGATACCGTTTCCCCGGAATTTCTGGACATTCTGCGCACCGCTGCCGCCAATATCCGGGCTTTTCACGAAAAGCAGGTTAGAAACAGCTTTGTGATCACTCAGGAAAACGGCGTGGTTATGGGCCAGAAGGTTACCCCCATCGAGCGGGTTGGCCTGTATGTTCCCGGCGGCACGGCAGCTTACCCTTCTACTGTGCTGATGGATTCCATCCCTGCCAAGATCGCCGGCTGCGACCAGATCGTGATGGTCACCCCTCCCGGCAAAACCGGCAAGATCCACCCCGCCATTCTGGCTGCTGCCAAGATCGCCGGCGTTACCCGCATCTTTAAGGTAGGCGGCGCTCAGGCTGTGGCGGCTTTGGCCTACGGCACCGAGAGCATTCCCAAGGTAGATAAGATCGTAGGCCCCGGCAATGCCTTTGTTGCCGAAGCCAAGAAGCAGGTTTTCGGTGTGGTGTCTATCGACATGATCGCCGGCCCCAGCGAGATCTTGGTAATTGCCGACGGCAAGAGCGACCCTGCCCATGTGGCGGCGGATCTGCTGAGCCAGGCAGAGCATGATAAATTTGCCAGCGCCGTTCTGGTTACCGACAGCATGGCCCTTGCCCAGGCGGTAAGCCAGGAGCTGGAAAAGCAGATCCCCCTGCTGCCCAGAGCGGAGATCGCCAGAGCATCTATCGATAACAACGGCAAGATCATCGTAGCCGCGGACCTGATGCAGGTGATCGAAGTATCCAACGAGATCGCCCCCGAGCATTTGGAGCTGATGGTGGATAACCCCTTCGATTACCTGGACGGCATCCGCAACGCGGGCTCCATCTTTATGGGCCGCAACTGCCCGGAAGCCCTGGGCGACTATATGGCAGGCCCTAACCACACCCTGCCCACCTCCGGCACAGCCCGCTTCTCCAGCCCCCTGAGTGTGGACGTTTTTGTTAAGAAGAGCCAGTTTACCTACTATACCCGCTCTGCGCTGGAAGCCATCGGCGGCAAGGTAGCTGCCTTTGCCCGGCAGGAGGGGCTTGAGGCCCACGCCCGCAGCGTAACCAGCCGCATTGGAGAGTAAGCTATGAGCCAGTTTTTGAATCCGCGCTATGCTTCTTTGGAAGCTTACACCCCCGGCGAGCAGCCCAGGGACAAGCGCTACATCAAACTAAATACCAACGAGTCGCCCTATCCGCCCGCGCCGGAGGTGGTGGCGGCTATGGATGCCGCGCAGGTAGAGGATCTTCGGCTGTATTCTGACCCTACCGGCAAGGCCCTGCGGGAAAAGATCGGCGGGCTTTACGGCCTGCAATGGGACAATGTGATCCTTACCAACGGCTCGGATGATATTTTGAATTTTGCCTTTATGGCCTTTTCCGGCGATGGCGCAGCCTTTCCGGACATTACCTACGGCTTTTACTCCGTATTTGCCCAGCTGCACGGCATCGACACCCAGGTGATCCCCCTGAAGGAGGATTTTACCCTGGACTACCGGGACTATTGCGGCCTGAACAAAATGATCGTCATCGCAAACCCCAATGCCCCTACGGGCCTGGCCATTCCTTTGGAGCAGATCCGCGCCATTTTGGAAACCAACCCCGGCCATGTGGTGGTCATTGACGAAGCGTATGTAGATTTCGGCGGGGAGAGCGCGGCGGCGCTGCTGGGGCAGTACGATAACCTTTTGGTTACCCAAACCTTTTCCAAATCCCGCTCTATGGCGGGCGCCCGGTTGGGCTTTGGCATGGCTTCCAAGGCCATCATCGAAGATCTGGAAAAGCTTCGCTACTCTACCAACCCCTACAATATCAACCGCCTTACCATGCTCCTGGGCGAAAAGACCGTTGATAATAACGGCTACTATATGGAAAATTGCCGCCGCATCGCCGATACCCGGGCCTATACCCAAAAGGCTCTGGAAAGCTTGGGCTTTACGGTCTTGCCCGGCCTGGGCAATTTCCTCTTTGCCCAATCCCCGGATATCAGCGGCGAAGCGCTGTATCTGGCGCTGAAAGACCGGGGCGTGCTGGTACGGCATTTTACCAACCCCAGAATTTGTAACTACAACCGCATTACCATCGGCACCCGGCAGGAGATGGAGGAATTTATCCGCACCGTCCGGGAGATCAAGGAGGGTACATTATGAGAAACGCCACCATCCAGCGCACCACCGCTGAAACCGATATTTCCCTGTCCTTAAGCCTCAATGGCTCCGGCAGCGCGGATATTGCCACCGGCTGCGGCTTTTTGGACCATATGCTTACCCTTTTTGCCAGCCACGGCAAGTTTGACCTGAGCGTAAAATGCCAGGGGGATACCTATGTGGATGACCACCACACGGTAGAAGATATTGGCATTGCCCTGGGCCAGGCCTTCACCAAGGCCCTTGGGGACAAGCGGGGCATTATCCGCTATGGCGATATTACCCTGCCTATGGACGAAGCGCTGATCCTTGCCGCGGTGGATATTTCCGGCAGAAGCTACTTAGGCTACGGCCTGAATATTCCCAGCCAGAAGATCGGCAGCTTTGATACGGAGCTGGTAGAAGAATTCTTCCTGGGCTTTGTAAGAAACTGCCCCATGAGCCTGCATATCCGCAGCCTGGCCGGCACCAATTCTCACCACATCGTTGAGGGCGCTTTTAAGGCCGTTGCCCGGGCTCTGCGCATGGCGGTAGCCATCGACCAAGCTGACCCCAACGCCATTCCCTCTACCAAAGGGGTGCTGTAAATGGTAGGTATTATCGATTACGGCGTAGGCAATCTCTTTTCCCTGAAAAGCTCCTTTGAAGCCATTGGGCAGGAGGTTTTCGTATCCGGCGATGCCGCCCAGCTTGCCAAAGCCGACCGGCTGATCCTGCCCGGCGTAGGCGCTTTTGGCGATGCCGCCGAAAAGCTGCGCCAAAGCGGGCTGGATGCCTTTGTGCGCCAGGCCGCTGCCAAGGGCACGCCCCTTATGGGCATCTGCCTGGGTATGCAGCTGCTGTTTGAAGAAAGCCATGAGTACGGCTGCCATAAGGGCCTGGGCCTTCTAAAGGGCAAGGTAGTGCCTATGCAGCCGGAAGGGCTGAAGATCCCCCATATCGGCTGGAACAGCCTGCATAAGACCCAGGACAGCCCCTTGCTTTCCGGGGTAAAAGAGGGCGATTTTGTGTATTTCGTCCATTCCTTCCACGCCCAGGGGTGCGAAGATTCCCTGGTAGCGGTTACGGACTACGGCATGACGGTTACCGCCGCTGTGCAAAAGGGGAATGTGATGGGCTGCCAGTTCCATCCCGAAAAAAGCGGCCAGGTGGGCCTGGCCATTCTGAAAGCATTTGCGGAGGCGAAGCTATGAAGATTTTTCCTGCCATCGACCTGTACAACGGCAAAGCTGTGCGGCTGTACAAGGGCGATTTTGCCCAGATGACGGTATACAGCGAAAATGCGGCCCAGGTTGCGCTGCAGTTTCGCAGCGCCGGGGCAAAATATATGCATTTGGTAGACCTGGAGGGCGCCAAGCAGGGCAGCCCTGCCAATGCCGATGTGATCAAAGACATCCGCATGGCCTTTGGCGGCTTTGTGGAGCTGGGCGGCGGCATCCGCAATATGGAAACGGTGGAGTATTACCTTTCCCTGGGCATCGACCGGGTGATCTTAGGCACAGCCGCTGTAACAAATCCTGAGTTTTTGAAGGCTGCCCTTGCCCAGTATCCGGGCCGCATTGCGGTAGGCGTGGACATTCTGGACGGCTTTGTGGCCATTAAGGGCTGGACGGAGAAGACCCAGCTGAAAGCGGAGGATTTCTTCCGCAGCATGCAGGAGCTTGGGGTAAAAACCGTTATCTGCACCGATATTTCCCGGGACGGCGCCATGCAGGGCACAAACCGGGAGCTTTACCGGCGCCTGAGCCAGGAGTTTTCTGTCAATATTATCGCTTCCGGCGGCGTATCCGATCTGGAGGATGTTATGGCGCTGCAGCAGATGGGCCTTTACGGCGCCATCATCGGCAAGGCCTACTATGCCGGGGCTATCGACCTGCGCCATGCGGTGGAGGTAGTTCGATGATCACAAAGCGCATCATTCCCTGCCTGGATGTAAAAAACGGCAGAGTGGTCAAGGGCGTTAATTTTCAGGGCCTGAGCGATGTTTCTTCCCCGGTAGAGCTGGGAAAGTACTATAGCGATTGCGGCGCCGACGAGCTGGTCTTCTATGACATTACCGCCTCCGCCGAGGGCCGCAAGCTGTTTACCGACATTCTTACCCAGGTAGCCAGCACTATTTTTATTCCCCTTACCGTAGGCGGCGGCATCAACACTGTGGAGGATTTTGACCGGGTGCTAAAATGCGGCGCGGATAAAGTATCCGTCAATTCCGGCGCCATCCGCAACCCCCAGCTGATCACCGACGCGGCCCGCCGCTATGGCGACCAGTGCGTGGTCATCTCCGCCGATGTGAAGCGGGTAGACGGCGTGTTTCGGGTGTTTGCCAAGGGCGGCCGGGAGAATACGGGCATGGAGGCCATCTCCTGGATCAAAAGCTGCGTAGACCGGGGCGCCGGCGAGGTGGTGCTCAACTCCATCGATACCGACGGCGTGAAAAAAGGCTTCGATATCGAAATGCTGGACGCGGTATGTAATGCCGTAAATGTGCCGGTGATCGCCTCCGGCGGCGCGGGCAGCCAGCAGGACTTTGTGGAGCTGTTCCAAAAGCTTCCCAAGGTGGATGCGGGGCTTGCCGCATCTGTTTTCCATTTCGGCGAGATCGCCATAGCAGACCTGAAGCGCACCCTGCGGGATAACAATATCAATGTGAGGTTATAACATGAATATCGATCAGCTTAAATTTGACGAAAAGGGCCTGATCCCTGCCATCGTAGTAGACTACGATACCGGCAAGGTGCTTACCCTTGCTTATATGAACCGGGAAAGCCTGGAGATTTCCCTGGAAAAGAAGCTTACCTGCTTCTACAGCCGCTCCCGGGAGGCACTTTGGCTCAAGGGCGAAACCAGCGGCAACTACCAGCACATTGTTTCCATCACTGCCGACTGTGATGGGGATGCTTTGACCGTAGTTGTGAAAAAGGACGGCCCTGCCTGCCATACCGGCCAGGAAAGCTGCTTCCACAATCCCGTTCTGGAGGGCCAGGAGCGCTTCCGTCTGGAAAACCTGTATCAGCTGCTTGTTGGCCGTAAGGAGCAGCTGCCGGAAGGCTCTTATACTACCTACCTCTTCCAAAAGGGCCTGGATAAGATCCTGAAGAAGGTAGGCGAGGAGTCTACCGAGGTGATCATCGCCGGCAAGGCTCAGGATAAGGCGGAAACCATTTATGAGATTGCCGATCTTGCCTACCATGTTATGGTTTTGATGGTGGAAATGGGCATCGATGTTTCCGACATTCGCAACGAGCTGGCCAGCCGCCATGTGATCGACCATAAGGTCAAGCAGGAAAAAATGGCATGATCAAAAGGGGCTGTCTCAAAATGCATAATGTAGGGAATGGCCTATGTGCCATTCCGATAAAATGCCCATAAAACACCAATAGGGGCGGCACACAGGCCGCCCCCTACGGTAAAATCTGAATAATGATTCTTTTTTGGGGGTGTCT
>JAFSBW010000082.1 GCA_017437095.1 Oscillospiraceae bacterium | reverse complement strand
GTACAGATGCCAAATCCGCAGTGCATCATTTTTCAGCAGCAACAGCACGATGAGCGTGCTGAGTGCTGCCAGGGCATCGCAGACCAGCATGGTTTTCTTCTTATCCCAACGGTCGCTGAGAGCACCGGCAAAGATGCTGCAAATCACATAGGGTGCATAAGAACAGACCATCAGCAGAGCCGTCCGCAGGGCAGAGCCCTCCTGCGTATAGGACCAGATCACCAGGGCATAGGCGGTCATAGCACTGCCAAGCCCGGAGATCATCTGTGTAAACCAAAGCAGCAGATAGCTGCGCATTTCTTTGAGGTCGTTTATATAATTTTTCATTTTGACTTTGCTCCTTTTGATTTTTCTAAGTCTATGAAAGCAAAGCCGAAGGCGTCATTTACTCCATGCTGCCCGCCTTATTCGGCCTTGCATGGAGCATAAGCAATGCAGAGCATTATATTAAATTCCCCCAGATTCATGTTTATCATCTGATATGATTATGTTACTTCGCTGAATAAGTGTTTGTCAACATCCATTTCGAACGACGGATGCATTCGCCTAGAGTACTTCTGCCTTGAAATCAATTCCGGCTTTTCTGGCCTGACTGCATAGGTCTTTTGTCTGCAATTTGTATTCCCTTCCGTCCTTGATGAAATGTGTTCCACATTGACGGAACTCGAAAGGCACATTCTGTCGGATGCATTGGTTCCGGAGAGAAAGCACCCAGTCATAATACATAGGTCTGGCATAGCGGTCAGATTCACCGCCTGCCACTACCAGTTCAACACCGTCCAGATAGTTTTCCAGATCAATGGCGGAGATCATAGGCTGGCAGATAATGTTTTTATGTTTTATTGGCAGTTTTGCAAAAATCCGAAGCCTTTCATCTGCCCGCTTCTGATTTTCCACGGTGCATCCCACGATCACATTGTCCCAGCCATCGCCCCAATCTGAGGAAACACAATCCATAAACCGTTCGATCCGCTTGGTCAGGAAAAGGAACTGACAGTCAGTACGCTCCCGTATCATATCCCAGCATTCCTGCCGCCAGGGATCGGCATCCTCCAACAAAAAATCTGAGGAAAAGCAGACATAGACAAGGCCTGATTTCATCTTGTACTCGCCATTCTTCTTGCGGACGATGGGCGCATTGAATTTATCTGCCTTTGTGATGCAGTTCGTATCTACACCCCGTTTGGCATCACCTTTGTGGATATAGCAGAATTTACAACCCTCGCTATATCGGTGACAGCCCCGCCACGGGTCCCAACGTGCCATAATAATACCTCGATCAGCGGCGCTTATACACAACGATTTCCGGATCTGCGCCGTTTTCGCCGTACTCACAGACAAGCAGGAAATCAACACAGGCAAGCAGGCCGTAGCATCTGCCTTTACGCAATTCGCACTCCACCTGACTGCCCAGATACATACTGTTATTATCCAGAAATTTCACAGTTTGTCCACTGGGCAGAGGATACTCCAGATTGACGAAATTGCCGACCAGAGCATACAGTTCGGTAATCTTCGACAAGCCGGGAATACCAAGGGCGTTGAACTCGCAAATCAAAGTCTGCTTGAATTCCTCGTATGCTTCTTTGTGAAACTGTTTTATTGGACCGCCCCGAAGCCGTCCTTTTTTTTAGTATTCCCGAACTACGCCCTTGACTACACCGATCAGCTCCGCGTGGGTGCCGTCGATGGGCTGGTAATTGTCGTTCTCCGGCAGCAGCCAGACCTTGCCATCCTTCTTCTGGAAGCGCTTGCAGGTAGCTTCGTCGCCAATGAGGGCAACAACGATCTGCCCGTTGTCCGCGTTCTTTTGGGGGCGCACCACCACCCGGTCGCCATCGAGAATGCCGGCCTTGATCATGGAATCACCCTGGATGCGCAGGGCAAAGCAGCCGGGGTCGCCGTCCCAGCTCATGGTGCCTTCCTGGTTTTCAAAGGCCAGGATGGGCACGCCGGCGGTAACTACGCCCACAACGGGGATCTGGCCGGGGCGGGAGCCGGTAACCAGGGAGCGCTTACGGCCCTTGGCCTCCGGCGCCTGCAGGTAGCCCTTCTTTTGCAGCTGGGTAATATGGTAGCTGACGGAAGCGGTAGACCGCAGACCCACCGCCGCGCCGATCTCCCGCACGGAGGGGGCGTAGCCGTTGGCCTGGGTAAACTGGTTGATAAACTCCAAAATGTGCTCTGCCTTGTCGCTGGTTCTGGGCATAGTCATTCTCCTCTTTTATAATATAGCTAAATTGTAGCACATTTGAACGAAAAAAGAAAGCCCCTTTTGCCGGTTTTCGCACAAATTTTTAAGCTTTTTCATACAATGGCTTACCAAACCAATGGAGGAATGGATATGCCCAGCTTTGATAACCGCAGAGCCGCCGCCGTCTGGCAGCGGGTACACGCCGCCCCCCAAGCGCCGGAAAATGATGCCGGCCGCATCCTGGAGCTGATCCCTCCGCTGGTTTCCTGCGCCCAGCTTTGCGCCGGAAACCCAGCCCTGCAAAGCCCCCTGCGCACCCAGGCCAATGCCCTGCGGGGGATGTATGCCCTTTTGACCGGGGAAAGCCCAGCCCCAGCCGCCGCCGGAAAAGCCCCGCCCCTGAACGCCGCCGCTCTGCGAAAATGCTACGCCGTGCAGCTGCAGGCCCTGGGGCAGTACCAGGCCCTTTGCGGCCGTGAGGATTTTGGCCCGGCCTTCCAGGCCCTGATCCCCATGGCCCAAAGCACCCTGGCTATGATCCTCTCCCAGCTGGGCGCAGCCCAAAAGGAGAGAAAGTAGGGGCGGCTACCAGCCGCCCGCCATACACCGTATTGGAATGAAGATATAAGTTATAAGATATGAGATATAAGATACCCGGCATCGTTATCTTATATCTTTTATCTCGCCGCACCGGCGCGGTCAAATTCCTCATTTCTAATTAAGAAAGCCCCAAACCTGGCTCGGTTTGGGGCTTTGCCTATTTGCTTTAGATCACATGCAGCGCGATGAGCACCTGCAGCACCACAAAGGTAACATAGATGCCCAGCAGGGTAACGCCCTGCCAACGGAAGAGCTTCTTTTTCATCAGGGCCGGCAGGGTCATCAGCGCCATAACGCCCACCATTACAGGGATCTCCATGACCAGAGAGGTGTTCTGGCCGAAGATGGTGCTGCCCTGGGGAACGGAGAAGGGGGAGATGGTAACGGCCACGCCGGATACCAGCACCAGGTTGAAGATGTTGGCGCCGATGATGTTGCCCAAGGACAGGGCGCCGTGGCCCTTCATAAGGGCGGTAATGGCGGTAACCAGCTCAGGCAGGCTGGTGCAAAGGGCTACGATGGTAACGCCTACCACCTCAGTGGGGATGCCGGCCATGGTAGCCAGGGATACGGAGGAGCCCTCCAGCATATCCGCGCCAAAGGCGATCAGGGCGGCGCTTACTACCAGCAGCACAATGTTGCCCAGCAAGGAGCCTTCTTCCTGGGCGTCAGCTCCCTCATCATGCTCTTCAGTAGTGGGATTCTTGAAGCCCTGGCGGATGGTCAGGGTCATATACAGGGCGAAAACGCACAGCATTACGATGCCCAGCCAGCGGTCAAAGCTGCCGAACACATAGGCTGCTACCAAATAAATGGCAGCGGAAATAAAGAAGAACAGCACCGGCATAACGATGGCCTTTTTGTTCACCGGGGCGGGACGGATGGCGATGGTCAGGGCGGCGATGAGAGAGGTGTTGCAGATGATGGAGCCAATGGCGTTGCCATAGGCGATGGCGCCGTTGTGGTTGATGGCGGCGGTAGCGGAAACCATGACCTCAGGCAGGGTAGTGCCGATGGATACCACCGTAGCGCCGATGATGATCTCCGGCACGCGGAAGCGCTTGGCAATGGCGGTGGCGCTGTCTACAAACCAGTCGCCGCCCTTAATGAGCAGCACCAGGCCCACAGCGAACAGGCCAAGAGAGCCTACCAGGGTGTCGGTAAGGCCAGCATACCAGGAAAGGATGGACTCAAGCATAAAAATATCTCCTTTAAATAATGTTCCCGGAACAAAAAAAGCCGGGGCATGCCCACCGGAATGCTCGGCCAAAAACAGGGATCTGCCATGCATACCAAAAGGCTTTGCATGAGTCTGGCGATTTGAAGCAAGCCAGGCATTGCTGCCGAACTGTTGACTTGCTACGCGCTTTTCCGCGCGCTCGCTACTCCCCCACTTATCCTGATAATCATACCACAGCCAAAGCTTCCTTGTCAAGGAACATTCTTCCAAAATGGGCTTTTGCCGGTTGACACCGGCTCGGCTTTGGGCTATAATACAAAAAAGCCGAATAAGACAGTTCGTAACCATCCTGTCTATAAACAAAACTAGGAGCTTAGATGGGGGCATTGCCCTCATTTTTTATGGGATGGGTGCGGCTGCGCCCATTTTTTGATTTTTGGAGCATTGTTATGAAAAAAACATCTTCCTCTCTGGCCCACGGCGCTATGATCGCGGCGCTGTACGCAGCCCTTTCTTACCTGCAAAATGTGATCTTCCCCGGCTCTGCCAGCCAGATGATCCAGTTCCGGGTGGCGGAGAGCCTGAATGTGCTGGCCTTTTTTACCCCGGCGGCCATTCCGGGGCTGAGCATCGGCTGCGCCGTGTTCAACCTGGCCTTTGCAGCGGCCCTGCCTCTGGATATCCTCATCGGCACAGCGGCCACCGCCCTTTCCGCCTGGGCCATGTGGCTGCTGCGGCGCAGACCCTGGCTGGGGCTTTGGATGCCCGCGGTATTCAACGGAGCGCTGGTAGGCTGGGAGCTTAGCTTTTTTATGGGGGGCGGCTTCTGGCTCAACTGCGGCTGCGTGGCATTGGGGGAAGCTCTGGTGATGCTTACCCTGGGCAATCTGCTGCGCCTTACCCTGCTTAAGCACCGCAGCCGGTTTTCTTTTTAAAAAACAGCGCATACTTTACTTGGAGGGATCTGTATGATCGATTTTCAGCGCCTGGCGCTCTCTGACCGCCCGGTATACGCCCCCATCCTGGAAGCCGCCGGGGAGCGGGGCTGCGAATACTCCTTTGCCAACCTATACCTTTGGGGCAGGCAGCGGGCAGCGATGGTAGCCGGGTGTATGGTGCTTTTTTCTCAGTTTAACCGCAAGAGCGTCTACCCATTCCCCGTTGGCCCGGGGGATAAGCGCGCCGCCCTGGATGCCATCATCGCCGATGCCCGTAGCCGGGACATTCCCTGCCGCATTACCGGCCTGACCGGAGAGGATGCTGCCTGGCTGCAGGAGAGCTACCCCGGGCGTTTTCGCATCCACAGCGACCGGGCGGGTTACGACTATGTGTACCATATCCACGACCTGGCGGATCTGAAGGGCCGCCCCTACCAGAAAAAGCGCAACCATGTGAACAAATTTTACAAGGCCTATCCCCAGGCCCAGGCTGTGCCGCTGAGCGAGAGCCTTATGCCCCAGGTGGAGGCCATGCTAAGCGCTTGGTACGAAAAACGGCTGGAAGAAGACCCCCAGGCCGATTTCTATATGGAGCGCGCCGCCATTTTTAAGGCTTTGAAGGACTATGAGGCCCTTTGCATGGAGGGCATGGTGCTGTTAGACGGCAGCAAGGTATTGGCCTTTACCCTGGGCAGCCCTTTGAACGCGGTTACCTTTGATATCCACTTTGAAAAGGCCCTGCCCGAAGCCGACGGGGCTTACCCCGCCATCAACCAGGCCTTTGCCCAGCATCTGCGGGAGAAATACCCTTCTGTGCAGTACCTGAACCGGGAGGATGATATGGGGCTGGAGGGCCTGCGCAAGGCCAAGCTTTCCTACTACCCCCACCACATGGTAGAAAAAAGCTGGGCCTGCCTATTGGAGGACGGCTATGAATATTAACCACCCCACCACCGAGCAGCTCGGCGCTCTGCGCCGGCTCTGGAAGGAAGCCTTTGGGGATCTGGACCCCCTTTTGGACAGCTTTTTTGCCACCGCCTTTGATAAAACGCGCTGCCTGGCGGTAAACGGAGCCGATGCCGCCTGCTACTGGCTGGATTGTACCTGCCGGGGGCAGAAGATCGCCTACCTGTACGCCGTGGCTACCGCCAAAGAAAGCCGGGGCCAGGGCCTTTGCCGGGCTCTGACGGAAAAAGCCAGGCAGGTAATGGCCGGGCAGGGCTACAAAGGCATCTTGCTGGTGCCCGGCAGCGAAAATTTGCGGAATATGTACGCCAAAATGGGCTTTTCCGACGCTACCGGCATTTGTGAATTTACCCTGCCTGCCGCCCGGCCCCAGAGCCTGCAAAGGCTGACGGCCCGGCAGTACGCCGCCCAGCGGCAAGCTCTGCTCCCAGAGGGTGCGGCGGTGGAAGGGCCGGAAATGCTGGCATTTCTTGCCACCCAGGCAGAGTTTTACCGCCTGGGGCCTACCCTTTGCGCCGCTATCCGGGAGGGCGAGCGGCTGTTTGTGCCGGAGCTTTTAGGCGAGCCTTCCCACGCCGCCGCCATAGCCGCCAGCCTGGGCTGCCAAGCCGTAACGATGCGCACCCCCGGCAGCGACAAAAAATGGGCCATGTACTGCCCCTTAACCGAAGATGCCCCTAAGCCTACCCACTTCTCTTTTGCCCTTGACTAACGCTTTGCAAAATGCCGCCAGGCAAATCATGCCCATAGCAATTCATGCCGCCAGGCAAATCATGCCCGTAGGGCAAATCATAAAAACCGGCAGGAGAATGATTTAACGCTGCGCGTCATGAATTGAGGCGCTTCAATCGCGCCCCATGATTTCTCGCTACGCTCCATGATTTGGCTAACGCCATGATTGCCCACCGAACAGGCGCTTTGCAAAATGCCGCTGGCACTAAAAGGATAGAGATTGGAGATTGAAGATTGAAGATTGAAGAGTGAAGATATCCGCTATCTCCACTCTTCAATCTCCAATCTTCAATCTTTTCCGCTCCCTGCTGCCAAGGACCGTCGAGGACGCCGGTCCCTACATTTTCCAACCGTCTGCCGTCAAAGACCGTAGGGGCGATTCACGAATCGCCCGCCAAAACGCAGCTGGGTTTACACAAGGAAATCTTCACTCTTCACTCTCCAATCTTAACTCTTTCCCAACCCCCGCTGTCACGGGACGGGAAACCCGTCCCCTACAATCTCCAACCGTCTGCCGCCCGCAATTTGTAATTTATAATTTGTAATTTGTAATTAAAAAAAGCACCTCTGGCGAGGTGCTTTTTTGTATGCAACTTATTCCATAACGCTGCCGTCGGGGTTGAACAGGGGCAGCTTTTCCAGGTAGACCAGGTCTTCTCTTTCCTGGGCGTCGCCCTCGGCCAGGATGGCCATGCGGCCGCAGATGATGCCCCCGGCCTTTTCTACCAGGGCTTCCAGGGCCTTCAGGCTCTCGCCGGTGGAGATCACATCGTCAACCAGCAGGATGCGCTTGCCCTGCATCAGGGCGGCATCCGCGCCGTCCAGGTAGAGCTTTTGCTCCTTGGCGGTGGTGATGGAGTTGACGGTTACGCTGAAAATATCCCGCATATACAGCTTGGGGCCTTTGCGGGCCAGGATGTACTTTTTGTCCCCATGCTGGCGGGCCATCTCATGGGCCAGGGGGATGCCCTTGGCTTCGGCGGTAATGATATAGTCGTACTCCGGGGCGCGCTGCAGCAGCTCCCGGGCGCAAGCTACGGTAAGCTCCTGGTCGCCAAAAATAACGAAACCGGCGATATAGAGCTTTTCATTTACGGGACAGATGGGCAGATCTCTTTCCAGCCCGGCAACTTTCATGCGGTAATACATAACGGTCGCTCCTTATGTTTTAATATATATTTATTATACTATAGCAGCCAAAAATGTCAAGATTTCCCCCAAAATATGCCCTGCCTGCCCTCACCGATTGGCGCAGGTGATCCCCGCCCCCCCAGGGTCATACACCACTGCCGCGGCTTCGTTAAATATAAATTATTCTAATCCATCCGCGCAGCGTATACCGCAATTATTCATTATTCATTATTAATTATTTCGTAGCCGCCGAACGTTTTCCGGCAATAAACGGTCTGCAAGGGAGGCTCAAGAGCCTCCCCTACTGTCTCTTTATGGCAGCCCTTTGGTTTACTGGCTCTGCTTGCCGCCGGAGCGGCGGCGGCGGTGGTAATAGGGGCGGCGGTGGCCGGATCTCTTGGGGGCTTCCCCCTCCGGCTTTTCCGGCTGCTCAGCCTTGGGCTGGGCAGGCTCTTTTTCTTCTTTTTTGGGCTTGGGAGCTTCCTTTTTGGGCTTTTCCCTGGGGGCATCCTCAGCGGCGTGCTTGGCTACCTCCTCGGCCTTGGCCCGGCGGTTTCTGCGGCTGCGGCGGCTGCGGCTTTCTTCCTCCTGGGGGGCAGCCTCAGGCTCAGCCTCTACGGCAGCTTCCTCGGCGATGGTTTCGGTGCTGTAGCGGAACTTGATGGAGTCCAGGAATACCGGCTCGTCGGCGCTGTCCAGACGGCGGCGCTTGCCGCCGCCGGAGATGGGCGCCCAATCCTCCGGGATGGGGGCATCCGTCTTCTTGGCCTTGCCGTTGCGGAAGATGGCGATCTCCTCGTTGCGAAACTCCGTAACATTTTCCGGATTCTCTTCCATGCGTACCTTTACCCGCTGGCGCAGCAGGCTTACCTCGGTAACCGTGCCCCGGCCCTCGGGGGTATCCACAAAGCTTTCCGCCTTGGGGGCGTTGCGGATCAGGTCTTCATAGGCTTCCTGCTCGTATTTCAGGCAGCACATGAGCCGCCCGCAGGTGCCGGAGATCTTGGAGGGGTTCAGGCTCAGGTTTTGGGTCTTGGCCATTTTGATGGATACGGGCTGGAAATCCTCCAAAAACTCGCTGCAGCAGAAGGGCCGGCCGCAGATGCCCAGGCCGCCTACCATCTTGGCCTTGTCCCGCACGCCGATCTGGCGCAGCTCGATGCGGGTGTGGAAAATGCCGGCCAGATTCTTTACCAGCTCCCGGAAGTCCACCCGCTCGTCGGCGGTGAAGAAAAACAGGATCTTGCTGCCGTCAAAAGCATACTCGGCAGATACCAGCTGCATATCCAGGCCGTGATCGGCGATCTTTTGCAGGCAGATCTCGTAAGCCCGGCGCTCCTTGGCCCGGTTTTCCGCCACGGTGCGCTCGTCCTTCTCGGTAGCAACGCGCAAAACCTTGCGCAGAGGGGCTACCACATCCCGGGAGGAGATCATGTGGTTAGAGGCGGTAACTGTGCCGTATTCGGCGCCCCGGGCGGTATCCATGATCACATGGTCGCCGGGGTTGCAGGCAATGCCCGCGGGGTCAAAAAAGTAAACCTTCTGGCCGGGGCGGAACTGGATATCCACCACTTCTACCATCTCCGGCAGGGGGCTATTGATAATTTCTTCCATAGTAACTCCTATCTTCAGCGGAAAGGCATTCCGCGTAAAATTCTTTTGTAGTCAGGCCAGCTCCCAAAGCAGCCAGCCGCAGATGGCGCCGGGGGAGATGTTCCCCTGGGCGTATTCTACCGCCTTGGTCAAGGCTTCGGCGGCCTTTAGCAGCTCCGCCGGCCGGCGGCGGCCGATCAGCTTTTTGGCCGCGGGGGTGGGCATTCCGCCGCCGCTGCGCTGCAGCAGGGCGTTTTGCACCAGGGCGCACCAACCCTGCAGCACCGGGATCAGGGCATCGCGCTTGCTTTTCTCCAGCGGCACCAGCACCTGAGCCAGCGCATAGAGATCACCGGCGGCGTAGGCATCTACAAAGGCGGCAGCCCGGGGATCTTCCCCGGCTTCCCCCTCCAGCAGCTCCACCGCCTGGCCAAGATACCCGCCGCTTTGCCGGGCTGCGGCTTCCAAAGCTTCCTGGGAAGCATCCGCAAACCTGCGGCGCAAAGCCTGCTTTAGGGTAGGCCCGTCCAGGGCCTTCAAATTCAGCTCCACGCACCGCGAGCGCACCGTAGGCAGCAGCGCCTCCGGGTTGTCGGAAAGCAGCAGGAAAACGCCGTAGCTGGGGGGCTCTTCCAGCACCTTCAGCAGGGCGTTCTGGCTCTCCATGCGCATATCCTGCCCCCGGGGGAACAGGTATACCTTTTTTGCCGCCTCGTTGGGCTGCACGAAAATATCCGCCCTGGCCCGGCGCACCAGCTCCACGGGGACATAGCGCTTTTCCGGGTCGTCCACGGTGATCAGATCCGGGTGGCTGCCGGAAAGGGCCTTGCGGCAATGGCTGCACACCCCGCAGGGCTTATCCTCCCCGGCGCACACCATAGCCGCCGCCAAAAGCCGGGCCAAAGTGCGCTTGCCGGAGCCTTTCGGCCCGGAGATCAGGTAAAAATGGGAGGTTTTTCCCTGGCGCAAAGCGCTTTTTAAGTTGTCCTTCAGCCGGGCATTGCCCAGCAGCGCTTCAAAGCCCATAAATAACCTCCGAATGGGTGGCTCTTAGCCCCACAGAGCCGACAGCATGGGAATGATCTGCTTTTTGCGGCTCATAACCTTGGGCAGGAATACGGTATTGTCCTTGGGGGAAACATTGAAGGCCTGGCGGATGGTATCGTCATCGCCCAGGTAGATGATCTGGCTGCCCTCCAGCAAAACATCCGTAAGCATCAATATCATAAAGGGCATGCCCTTTTCCTTGGCGGTCTTGCGCATCAGCTCCAGGAACTCCTCCTTGCGCTCCAGCATTTTGGGGCTGTCCACGCAGGTGATCTGGGCCACCGCCAGGTCGATACCGGCGATGTGGAACTCCTTATAGTCGGTAAACAGCAGCTCCCGAGCGGTCTTGCCCTCCACAGAGGCGGAGAAGATGGCCCGGCCCAGCTCGTCCAGAGAAATGTTGGCGATGCGGGCCATGCGCTCGGCGGTGCGGCGGTCCCGCTCGGTGCAGGTTGGGGATTTGAACATAACAGTGTCCGACAAGATGGCCGCCGCCATCATGCCCGCCATCTTTGCCGAGGGCATCAGTCCCCTATCCTGGAACATGCCGGCAATGATGGTATTGGTAGAGCCTACGGGCTCGTTGCGCACATAGATGGGGTTGGTGGTCTGGATGTCTGCCAGGCGGTGGTGGTCGATGATCTCCAGGATCTCCGCCTCCTCCAGGCCGGGAACGCTCTGGGAGATCTCGTTGTGATCCACCAGCACCACCCGCTTGCGCCGGGGGCGCAGCAAATGGTAGCGGGTAAGCACACCGGCGATCTTCTCCTCGCTGTCCAAAATGGGGTAGCAGGGATCCCGGAATTTCAGCACCTGCTCCCGCACCTCGTCCACCCGGTCGTCCAAATGGAAGCATACCAGCTCCTTGGTGCGGCAAATGCGGCCGATGGGGGTGGACTGGAAGATCAGCCGGGCTGCCCGGTAGGCATCGTAGGGGGTAGCGACGATGCAGGTGGTAGTTTCCATGGTGCGCAGCTCCTCGGAAAGCTCCGCCTGGCACAGCACCAGGCAGTTTACATTCATTTCCAGCGCCCGGCGGATCATATCCGGCTGGTGGCCGCAAAGCACGATGGAATCGCGCTTGTTAAACAGCAGATTTTCCTGAGCCTGGGGCAGCGCCACGGTAACCTCGCCGGATACGGTATCCGTATTGTCACCGGCGTCGTTTAAGATCCTGCCCTCCAGCACGGAAAGCACATTGAAAAGGGGCACTTGGTTTAATACGCCCCCAAAAACCAGATCCATATTGTAACTGGCCACATCCTCCCGGGAGAGCATGCCAAAAAGGGTGCCGTCCTCCTTGGCCACCGGCAGGGCGGCTATGCCCTTTTGGGCTTGGAGCATCTGCCAGGCCCGGCCTACGGTAACGGCGGTAGAAAGGATGGGCGGGGTGTCAAAATCCAGATCCCGCACCTGGGTATGCATGCTGGTAAGGCGCTTGGGGGGCTGGAAGCCGAAACGGTCCAGCACCAGCTGGGTCTCGTCGGATACCCGGCCCAGGCAGGCCGCCTCATACTCCCGGTCGCCCACCGCGTTGCGCAGGGCGGCATAGGCCATGGCGGCAACAATGGAATCGGTATCCGGGTTGCGGTGGCCGGTGACATAAATAGGATCCATAAAAATACCTCCTGCGTTTTTTGTTTAGCCCGGGGTGATCTCCCCCGCCAGGCTTAAAGTAAAGAGTTTGGCGATTTCTTTTTGGCTCATGCCCTGGCCGATGGCCCACATCAGCTTGGTCATGGCGGCTTCCGAGGTCATATCCCGGCCCTGGATCACGCCCAGCTCCAGCAGGCGGCTGCCTACCTGATAGACCCGCAGGTCGGAGCTGTCGTAAAGGCATTGGGTGGTAACTACCACGCTGATGCCCGCCTCCACCGCCCGGCGCAGGCCCTCCAGATCCCGGTTGAGCACATTCATGCCCCCCAGGCCAAAGGCTTCGATGACGATGCCCTTGCAGCCCATATTTACCAGAGCATCAAAGATGGCCGGGGACAGGCCGGGGGTAAGCTTCAGCAAAAATACATCCTCGCTGATGGCATCGCACAGCCGGGCCGGGCCGTTGACCCGGGGGATGACCCCTTCGTTGATCACCAGGCCCTGATTGCTCACCAGGGCGGCATAGCGGCTGTTTACGCTTTCAAAGGCGGAAAACCCGGAGGCTCTTACCTTAACCGCCCGGCAGCCCAGCATCACCTTGCGGTCAAAGGCCAGGAAGATGCCCGGCTTGCCGCTGGCTGCCATGGCAAAGGCAGTGCGCAAATTGTCCGGCCCGTCGCTGAGCATATCCGCCAGGGGCAGCTGCGAGCCGGTAAACACCACGCTCAGGTCGATATTCGGCAGCATAAAGCTCACCGCCGAAGCGGTATAGGCCATGGTATCCGTGCCGTGGGAGACCACGATGCCGTCATAATCCAGCCGCTGGCGATAGATGGCCCGGGCAATATCCTGCCACTGCCGGGGGCGGATATTGGAGGAATCCAGGCACATAACATCCTTTACGGTAATATCATAATAGGTACGAAGCTGCTCCAGCTCCCGCTCCATCACATCGCTGCGGTGGGGGGCAAGGCCGTCCGCGCCGGGCAGGGAGGCGATGGTGCCGCCGGTGGTCAGCAATAAGATATGCTTTTTCATAAAGCTTCCTATCCGCCCGCTGCCGCGGGCATACTTAGTTACCATATATTATAGCTTCTTATTGGAAAAATAGCAAGAAAAAACTGCGCGGGGGCAAAAGTCAGTTGCAAAATTGCGGATTTTTCGCTACAATAAAGAAAACCCAAGGAGGCTCAGCTTATGAACATTCTGGTTACCGGCGGTGCCGGCTATATCGGCTCCCATACCTGCCTGGAGCTGCTGGAAAAAGGCTACGGCGTGGTGGTTATCGACAATCTGTGCAATTCCAGCCAGGAATCCCTGGCCCGGGTAGAGCAGCTTACCGGAAAGGTTCCGGTGTTCTACCGGGGGGATGTAAGGGACGAAGCGCTGCTGGATTCCATCTTCCGGGCCCATGACATTGGCTGCGTGATCCATTTTGCCGGGCTGAAGGCAGTAGGCGAGAGCGTGGCCCAGCCCTGGCGGTACTACGATAACAACCTGAACTCCACCCTGGTGCTTACCAAGGTAATGGAGCGCCACGGTGTCAAAAAGCTGATCTTCTCCTCCTCTGCCACGGTGTATACCCCCGGCAGCCCCATGCCCTTAAATGAGCAAAGCCCTACAGGCGGCTGCACCAACCCCTACGGCTGGACGAAATATATGACCGAGCAGATCCTCTCCGGCGTAGCCTTTGCGGACAAAAGCTGGTCGGTGGTGCTGCTGCGCTACTTTAACCCCATCGGCGCTCACGAAAGCGGCCGCATCGGTGAAGACCCCCGGGGCATTCCCAACAACCTGATGCCCTATATCTCCCAGGTGGCGGTAGGCCGCCGGGAGAAGCTCAGCGTTTTTGGCGACGACTACCCCACAGCCGACGGCACCGGCGTGCGGGACTATATCCATGTAGTAGACCTGGCAAAGGGCCATGTAGCCGCCGTGGGCTACGCCCTGGAAAACCTGGGCTGCGAGGTGTTCAACCTGGGCACCGGCACGGGCTACAGCGTGCTGGATATGGTAAAGGCCTTTGAAAAAACCAACGGCGTGGCCATCCCCTACGCCGTTACCCCCCGGCGGCCCGGGGACATAGCCGTATGCTACGCAGACCCTGCCAAGAGCCGCCAAAAGCTCCTATGGCAGGCGGAAAAGACTTTGGAAGATATGTGCGCCGACACCTGGCGCTGGCAAAGCCAAAACCCCAACGGCTACGGCAGCGGCGCTTGAACTGCATACTGCATAGCAAAGCAGGGTCTGTTGCGCAAAGGAGCGCAACAGACCCTAAAATTATGCATTTGTCTGCACCCTTCCCCGGGGGAAGGAGCTGGAATCGCTGCCCCCCACGGAATACAAAAGCTATTCAGCCTTGACAACCGATATCTTATATCTTGTATCTTGTATCTTATGTCTTCCCTCGCCGCCTGCGGGCCGGGATCTTATCGGCTTCCCTTATCGTAGGGAATGCCCTCGGCCTTGGGGGCCCGGGAATTTTTGGAGGTAAAGGCCAAAACCACCAGGGTGACCACGAAGGGCAGCAGGCGGAACACCGCGCCGGCATCCAGGCCGCTGTCGCCCAGCTTCTTGGCCAGAACGCTCAGGGCAAACTTGCCGTCGCCGTTGATATCGATGCTGCCGTAGCCGGCGGCGATGCACTGGCAAAGGCCGAACATGAGAGCCGCGCCAGCGGTGCTCAGGGGCTTCCAGTTGCCGAAGATCATAACCGCCAGGGCCAGGAAGCCGAAGCCGGCTACATTGGCGGTGCTGGCGCAGTTGGCAGTGGTCAGGGCGTATACAAAGCCGCCGATGCCGGACAGAGCGCCGGAGATCAGCACGCCGGTATAGCGCATCTTGTACACATTGATGCCCAGAGAGTCTGCCGCCTGGGGATTTTCGCCGCAGGCGCGCAGCCGCAGGCCAAACTTGGTCTTATACAGCACGATAGACAGCACCACATACAGCACGATGCAGATATAGGTGGTGGGGTAGATCTTGTGCAGGAACACTTCCTGCAGGAGGTTCATCTCCCCGGTAATGCCGAAATCGGACTTTTTCAGCATAAACCAGCTGGCGGCGTTGCCGGTGTACATGCCCAGAGTGCTTTGGTTGCACACGATCTTGATCAGGAACAGAGCCAGGGCGGGAGCCAGCAGGTTCAGCGCCGTGCCGCCGATGGTCTGGTCCGCCTTCAGGTGGATGGCGGCGAAGGCCAGCAGCAGGGAGAACACCGCGCCTGCCACGGCGGCGATCACCAGCGCCAGAAGCATCAGCGCCATAGCGCCGTCCTGGTCAAAGGCGCCGGACTTCTGGAAGGAAAACACCACCAAAACGCCGATGAAAGCGCCCATGATCATAATGCCTTCCAGGGCCAGGTTGATGATACCGCTGCGCTCGGCGTAGATACCGGCCAGGGCTACGATCATCAGAGGGATGGTATAGGTTAGAGTATTTTGCAGCAAATATGCCATAGCTTAGCCCTCCTCTGCGTCTGCGCTGTCCCCGGCAGTCTCCTCGGGGGCGGCTGTTTCTTCCGCCTGGGCAGCCTTAGCCTCTTCCTTGGCAGGCTCAGGGGCGGGGGCGGCCTTTTCCTTCTTCTTTTTGCTCAGCAGCATCTTGATGAGCAGGGAGAAGGAGCTGAGGTATACGATGGCGGCGATGATAATGTCGGAAAGGTGCTTATTGTAAGAGGTGAGGTTTTGCAGCATCTGGCCGTTGATATTCAGCATGGACATGAAGATGGAGCTGAAGATCACGCCGATGGGATGGTTGGTAGCAAGCAGGGCTACGGGGATGCCGTTGAAGCCTTCCTCAGGCAGGGACTGGTAGATCTTGGTCCAGGCGAACTCCGCGTTGCCGGAGAGGAAATACAGCGATGCGCCGCTGGCGGCCAGAGCGCCGGCAATGGCCATACTCAGCACGATGTTGCGCTTATCCTTAATGCCGGCGTAGCGGGCGGCATGGCGGTTGGCGCCGCAGGCCTTCAGCTGGTAGCCCAGGGTGGTCTTGTTCATCAGCACATATACGCCGATGGCGATAACGATGGCGATGATGATGCCGCCGTTTACCTGAGAGCCGGGCAGCAGCTTATCCAGGCCCATCTTGGAGGTAGCCACGCCGTTTTCGGCGGTAACCATAATATAGCCGGTCTTGCCCGTCTCCGGGGGGCACTGCAGCTGGGTATTGGCCTTAAAGAACATATACACCAGGTTGCCGGCGATCCAGTTGGTCATAATGCAGGCGAGAACCTCGTTCACGCCCCGGGTAGCCTTCAGCAGGCCGGGAATTGCGCCCCAGATGGCGCCCAGCAGGGTGCCAGCCAGGAAGGCCAGCAGCCATACCAGCCAGGCGGGGACTACGGTAGTGGGGATGCTGAGAGCTACATACAGCGTGCCCATAGTGCCCATAAGGAACTGGCCCGGCGTGCCGATGTTGAAAAGGCCGGTCTTAAAGGCCACGGCTACGGAAAGGCCGGTCATCATAATGGGCACGGCCCGGAAGAACATATTGCCCCAGTTGGAGGGGTTGAAGCCGAAGGTCAACTGACCCTGGGCGCCGCGGCCGGTAGAGAACAGGCCGCCGAAGATCAGGCGGATGCCGTCAAAAATAGACTGGGTGGAGAAGCTTTGGGGGTTGCCGGTAAGGCCAACGATCACAGCGATGATGCTGCCCAAAACCAGGCCGGCAAAAATGGAGATCAGGGATGCCAGCACTTTTTTCGTGCCGTCTTTGCGGTACATGTCCAGCAGCGTATTTTTCATGCTCACACCTCCTGCTCGTTATCCCGCTTGGCGCCGGCCATGTAAAGGCCCAGCTCCTGCACGGTGGTCTTCTTGGGGTCCAGCTCGCCTACGATCTCGCCTTCGTACATAACGAGGATCCGGTCGGAAAGGTTCATCACCTCGTCCAGCTCCAGGGATACCAGCAGCACAGCCTTGCCCGCATCCCGCTGGGCTACCAGCTGGCCGTGGATATACTCGATGGCGCCCACATCCAGGCCGCGGGTGGGCTGCACGGCAATGATAAGCTCCTTGTTGCGGTCCAGCTCCCGGGCGATGATGGCCTTCTGCTGGTTGCCGCCGGACATGCTCCGGGCGGCGGTAACCGCGCCCTGGCCGGAGCGGACATCAAACTGCTCAATAAGCTTTTCGGAATATTCCCGAATAGCGCCGGAATTGATAAAGCCCAGCTTCTGGAAGCGCTCGTCCTGGAAATCCTGCAGCACCAGGTTCTGCTCCAGGGTGAAATCCAGCACCAGGCCGTGCTTATGCCGGTCCTCAGGGATATGGCTCATGCCGGCGTTGGCGCGGCCCCGGATGGAAGCCTTGCTGATATCCTTGCCGCAAAGGGTGACCTTGCCGCCGGAGGCCTTTTCCAGGCCCGTCAGGCCATAGACCAGCTCGCTCTGGCCGTTGCCGTCGATGCCGGCGATGCACACGATCTCACCCTTGCGCACCTGGAAGCTGACGCCCTTAACGGCGTTGTTCTTATGCAGCTTGCTGGGCACGGTAAGCCCCTGCACAGAGAGCACCACCTCGCCGGGGTTGGAAGGCGCTTTCTGCACCTCCAGCTGCACCGGGCGGCCTACCATCATGTTGGAAAGCTCCTGCTTGGTGGTGTTCTTGGTTTCCACCGTGCCGATATACTTACCCTTGCGCAGAACGCTCACCCGGTCGGCTACCGCCATGATCTCGTTAAGCTTGTGGGTAATGAACAGGATGGACTTGCCCTCCTTGGCAAAGCCCCGCATGATCTCCATAAGCTCGTCGATCTCCTGGGGGGTAAGCACGGCGGTGGGCTCGTCAAAGATCAGGATCTCATTGTCCCGGTAGAGCATCTTGAGGATCTCGGTACGCTGCTGCATACCTACGGAAATATCCTCCACCTTGGCGTCCAGGTCTACATTCAGATTGTACCGCTTGGACAGCTCTTCTACCTTTTTGCGGGCCTTTTTGCGCTGCAGGAAGCCCAGCTTGGAATCCTCCGCGCCCAGGATGATATTGTCCATAACGGTAAACACATCTACCAGCTTAAAATGCTGATGCACCATGCCGATCTCCAAAGCGGTGGCGTCGTTGGGGTTGTTGATCTTAACAACCTGGCCGTTCTTCTTGATCACGCCGGCTTCCGGCTGATACAGGCCGAACAGAACGCTCATCAGCGTAGATTTACCGGCGCCGTTTTCGCCCAAAAGGGCATGGATCTCACCCTTGCGCAGCTGCAGGGTAATATCGTCGTTGGCAACGATGCCGGGGAACTCTTTTCTGATGTTGAGCATTTCGATTATGTATTCGCTGTTCATAATCTACTTGCCCTCCTTCCATAATCTTTTGCGGATCTCTGAAAATAATTGTAGCATCGCTTTGGAGAAAAAGCAATAAATTTGTTTGGCCGCTTTTCCGTTTTTTGACACATTCGCCAGTTTACCCCGCCCGCTGCCCATCATTGCCTGCCTGCGCCGCACCCACCGTAGGGCGGCTGCCTCTCCCCTTGGGAGAGGTGCCCAGTGCGCACACTGGGCGGAGAGGGTCTGCCGCCGAATGGCTGCTCAGCAAAATCCTACTGCCACGGACAGCCCGGGAGGGCTGTCCCTACGGTCACGGAAGAACTGCCGGCAACGAATGTAGGGCCCGGCGTCCCCGACGGGCCTTTTCCCAAATTTCCGCCGCGCGCCTTAATTGTAAATTCCAAATAATATTTGGATCCATCCGCGCAGCGGATACCGCAATTATTCATTATTCATCAGCAACGCGGCTTCATTATTCATTGTTTACCAAAGCCGCCGAATATGTGCCGACAATGGCTGCACTGCCACGGGACGGGAAACCCGTCCCCTACGCGCATAAACCGTCTGCCGCCGGATTGCGGGATAACAGATTGAAGATTGAAGCGTTGAGCTAGGGAAATCTTCACTCTCCACTCTCAAATCTCCAATCTCCATATCTGCCATCATTGTCAATTGTCAATCGTCAATTGTCAATTGAAAAAGCGGAGAGCCGAAGCTCTCCGCTTTTTATAAGTATTGTGAAGGATTACTCAATGATCTCCAGGTTAACGTTGGCAAATGCCTCGTTCTTCAGGCCGGTGTCGTAAGCTCTGTCAACAACAACGGTGCCGTCCTTCAGGGAAGCGAACAGGGCGTTGTAGTCGTCCAGGGTGAACTTCTCCAGGCTCCAGGTCTCGGTGGGCAGGCCAACAGCATCGTCCTTAGCGCCCAGGGTCTTCTGGCCGCCGGCCCACTTGCCGTTATAGAAATCGCCGCAGGCGATCATAACAGCCTCACGCAGGCCCTTGGTAGCGGAGGTGATAACGCTGTCGGACTGGCTGGACTGGTCAACGTCAACGCCGATGACCTTGCCGTCGTTAGCGCCGGCAGCTGCGAAAGCAGACTGGCACATAGAACCGCCGCAGGCGAAGATCACTTCGGTGCCGGTAGCATACCAGCCGTCCAGCATGGTCTGCAGCTCGGGAGAAGCGGAGAAGGAAGCGCCGTAGTTGTAGGAGTACTTGATGTCAACAGTGATGCCCAGCTCAGCAGCAGCGGCCTGAGCGCCCTGTACATAGCCGTAGCCGAAACGGCAGCAGGCGGGGTTGGTGCCGGCGCCACCGCCGGTGTAGCCCAGCTTGGTGTAGCCTTCCTTAACGGCAGCGTAGCCAGCCAGGTAGCCGGACTGCTCTTCCTGGAAGTCGATAGCCATGATGTTGGGCAGGCCCAGATCCCAGCCGTCGATGAATACGAACTTGACCTCGGGGAACTCAGCAGCGGCCTGGGCCAGAGCGTCAGCCTGCAGGAAGCCGGGGGCAATGATGATCTCAGCGCCGTTGGTAGCGGCAGCCTTCATAGCCTCGTAGCGGTCAGCAGTGGTAGCGTTGGCGCCGTTGGCGGGCTGATAGTACTTATAGCTCTTGCCGTTCTCGCTGGCGTAGCGCTTCAGGCCTTCCCATGTACCCTGGTTGAAGGACTTGTCCAGCAGGTCGCCTACGTCGGTAACCAGAGCGATCTGGTACTTGCCGTCTTCGGAAGTCATTTCGTTGGGGATGGCTTCGTAGTCATAGCCGGTAGCGGCAGTCTTATCCTCGCCCTTCTTGGCGCAGCCTGCGAACATAGCGGCAACCATGAGAACAGCCAGAACAAGTGCAAGAATCTTCTTCATGTTTTATTCCTCCATAAATTTAGAATGAATACTCGGTATACGATACCATGGGTGATTATACCGCAGTTTCCAATAAAATGCAAGGCTTGCTGTAAAAATTGGCAAATTTCACAAGCAAATCCCGCCATTTTTCAGCATTATCCCATATGTTCCTGGGCGCTGAAGGAATGGGGCAGCAGCTCCGCCAGAGTGAGCGCTTCGAAGCCCTGGGCATTGACCAGGTAGACCTTGAAATCATCGCCGCAAAATTCCCGCATCACCTGGCGGCATACGCCGCAGGGGGGGAACGCCCCGGTGATCACGCCATTCTTGCCGCCGCACACGGCGATGGCCTCAAAGGCGCGGTGGCCGTCGTACACCGCCTTAAAAAACGCGGTGCGCTCGGCGCAGTTGGTTGGGCTATAGGCGGCGTTTTCAATGTTGCAGCCCTGGTAAACGCTGCCATCGCCGCACAGCAGCGCCGCGCCTACCTTGTAGCCGGAATAGGGCACATAAGCATGCTCCATAGCCTCCTTGGCCAGCTCGCAGAGTTTTTCTGGATTCATAATTGCCTCCTTATCATAACATCATGCCGTCAGGCAATTCATGCAGCCATGCAAATCATGCCGTTAGGCAATTCATGCCCAAAGGGCAATTCATCAAAACAATAAATGATTTGACACTATGTGTCATGAATTGGGGCTGCGCCCCATGATTTCTCGCAATGCTCCATGAATAGATGCTTTGCATCATTTTTCCGCTCCCCGCTATCCGTTATTAAAGAATCTCTCCGGCGAAGCTCTCGCCGGGGGTTTCCAGCTCTACATCCAGCATTTGGGCCACGGTGGCGGCGATGTCCGCAAAGCTCTGCCTTGTGCCCAGGTTTACGGGCTTTACCTTGGGGCCGGCCACGATCAGGGGTACATACTCCCGGGTGTGGTCGGTGGTGGCGGTGTAGCCGGGGTCGCAGCCGTGGTCGGCGGTGATCATCAGCACATCCTCCCGGCCCAGCTTGGGGAGGAACTGCCCCAGCCAGGTATCAAACTCCGTAAGGGCCTTGGCGTAGCCGTCAATATCCCGGCGGTGGCCAAACTGGGAATCGAAATCCACCAGGTTTACAAAGCAAAGGCCCTCAAAGTCCTGGGCGGCATAATGATCCGTATGCGCCATGCCGTGGGCATTGCTTTTGTTATACACATGCTCGGTAATGCCTTCCCCGGCGAAGATGTCGTAGATCTTGCCCACGCCGATGGATGCCTTACCCGCTTCCTTTACCGCGTCCAGCAGCGTCCTTGCCGGAGGCTCCAGGGAGTAGTCATGGCGGTTGGCAGTTCTGGTATAGCTGCCGCTTTCCCCTACGAAGGGCCGGGCGATGACACGGCCCACGCCGTGCTTGCCGTGAAGCTGCTTGCGTGCGATGCGGCAGTATTCGTAAAGCTGCTCCAGGGGAACGACACTCTCATGGGCGGCGATCTGGAACACAGAGTCGGCAGAGGTGTAGACGATCAGGTTCCCGGTGCGCACATGCTCGTCGCCAAAGGCCTGGATCACCTCTGTGCCGGACCAGGGGGCGTTGGCCAGGATGCCCCGGCCGGTAGCCTGGCGGAAAGGCTCTAAGACCTCCTCCGGGAAGCCCTCAGGGTAGGTAGGCAGCGCTTCGGGGGATACGATGCCCGCGATCTCCCAATGGCCGATGGTGGTATCCTTGCCCATGGACTTTTCTGCCAGACGGCCTACGGCAGCGGCAGGGGCATCGGTCTTGCCCAGAAATTCCAGGCCTTCGATATTGCCGATGCCCAGCTTTTGCAGGTTTGGGATGCGCAAAAATTCGCTGGTGGCGCAGGAGCGCAGGGTATGCACATTTACATCCCCAAAGCTTTCCGCGTCCGGCAGCTCACCGCAGCCGCAGGAATCCAATACAATTAAAAATACGCGTTTCATAGAATCACCAAATATTAAAATTTCAGTCCCGGCAGACCTGGCATACTCAACGGTCGCCAAGCGCTGGTTTTTGTCGATATATGGGCTTTGCCCATTCGATATTTTTGCTTTGCAAAATCGATATATGCCTAACGGCATTCGATATGTCACCTTGCGGTGACGCGATCGCTATAAATCCCCTCTCGATAAGCAGGCATATAGGGTGCGAAGCACATATCGATTCCCGAAGGGAAATATGGAAAATCCCGCAAGGGATTTATATCGACTTATTTGTTCTCCATAGCCACCGCCACATCCAGGGCTACCTTCATCATCTGGGTAAAGGAGTTCTGGCGCTCCTCGGAGGTGGTCTCCACGCCCTTGAGGACATGGTCGGAAATCGTGCAGATGCAAAGGCCCCGCTTGCCGTAGCGGGCAGCGTTCATATACAGAGCGGCGGCTTCCATTTCCAGCGCCATAACGCCCATCTTTTTCAGGCCGTATACGCTGTCCAGGCCCTCGGGCACGCCGATATGGTCGCCGTAGAACACATCGGAGGAGTTCACATTGCCCACATGGTAGGTAGCGCCGTTGGCCTGGCAGGCTTTGACGGCCTCTGCCAGCAGCTCATAGGAAGCGATGGGGGCAAAGGTGCCGGGCAGGTGGAACTGCTTGGCCCAGTTGGAATCGGTGCAGGCGCCCTGGGCGATGACGATGTCGTAAAGGTTGATATGGTCCTGGATAGAGCCGGCAGAGCCAACCCGGATGATGTTCTCCACGCCGTAGCCGTTGAACAGCTCGTGGGAATAGATGCCGATGGCGGGCATGCCCATGCCGGAAGCCATGACGGACACCTTAACGCCCTTATAATAGCCGGTATGGCCCTGAACGCCCCGGACATTGTTCACCAGCACGGGGTTTTCCAGGAAATTTTCCGCAATAAATTTCGCCCGCAGAGGATCACCGGGCATCAAAACGGTCTTGCCAAAATCGCCGGGCTTTGCGGCGATATGGGGAGTGGGGATATTTAACATAGTAGTTTCCTCCTTGTTTTATCCAATTAATTGGGGCGTTAACAGTAGGGGCGAGCATCGCTCGTCCGAATAGCTGCCATTCACAGCTGCACTGCTACGGACGGCCAATGGCCGCCCCTACGGTGTTAATTGTGGTTTGTTTAGTATGTTCCGTCGTTTTTTAGGCCTTTGGCGATCTTTACGATGCGGCTGGTGCCCAGGCGGGAAGCGCCCAGGGCGATGAAGCGCTCGGCATCTTCCAGGCTGGAGATGCCGCCGGCGGCCTTGATCTTTACATGGGGCGCAACATGAGCCGCAAACAGCTCCACATCATGGAAGGTAGCGCCCGCCTTGGAGAAGCCGGTAGAGGTCTTGATATAATCCGCCCCGGAGACGGAAACGCATTTGCACAGGGCGATCTTCTCCTCGTCGGTCAGCAGGCAGGTTTCGATAATGACCTTTAAGAGCTTACCCTTGCAGGCGGCCTTGATGGCGGCGATCTCGGCGGTGATTTCTTCCCACTTGCCTTCCTTGGCCCAGCCGATGTTGATCACCATATCGATCTCGTCAGCGCCACCCGCTACCGCATCGCTGGCCTCGAAGCACTTAACGGCGGTGGTAGAGTAGCCGTTGGGGAAGCCGATGACGGTGCAGATAGCAAGACGGTCGCCTACATATTCCTTGGCCTGCTTTACAAAAGAGGCGGGGATGCATACGGAAGCGGTTTGATACTGGATGCCGTCATCGCAGATGGCCTTGATCTCGGCCCAGGTAGAGCTCTGCAAAAGCAGAGTGTGGTCGCACTTGGCGAGGATCTCAGAAAGTTCCATAGTATTACTCCTTATTTTTTTAGATTTCACTTCCTGCAAACGGAAGCGAATGAATAGGGGTAAACCCCATGATTTCTCGCAATGCTCCATGAATTGCCGCTTATGCGGCATGATTTGAATTGCCCGTTCTCCAATGCGCCGCAGCGCAAATCATGCATCAGCAATTCATGGCGATGCCAATTCATGCCCGCAGGGCAATTCATTCATTTTGTCCATGAAGCTTGATCTTCCTGCGCTCCCGGATGCCGCGGATCCAGCATTTGTGGCACATGGCTATGTAGCTGTCGTTGCCCCCCAGCACTACCTGGGCGCCCTGGGTAACGATATGGCCCTGGCCGTCGATACGGGCGTTGACGGTAGCCTTGGCGCCGCAGTCGCAAATGGTCTTGATCTCCTGGATGGTATCCGCCACCTCCATCAGCCGCCGGCTTCCCTCAAAGAGGTTGCAAAGAAAATCCGTGCGCAGGCCGAAGCACATAACGGGGATATTATAGTCGTCCACGATGGCCCTCAGCTGGTCGATCTGGCTGCGGGTCAAGAACTGGCACTCGTCAGCGATGATCACATTGCATTTTCCCTGCCGGGTCTGCTGGTAGAGATTGTACACATCCGCCTCCGGCGAGATCACCTCCACCACGGCCTCCAGGCCGATGCGGCTGCGCAGGATTTGAGCGCCGTCGCGCACATCGGCGCTGGGCTTGATCAGCCAGACGCTCAGGCCGTTTTCCTCGTAGTTGTATTTTGTGATCAGGGCCTGGGCAGTCTTGCTGGAGCCCATAGCGCCGTATTTAAAGTATAGCTTGGCCATTGGCATTCTCCTCCATTGTGATTTATCAACATTATAACAAATAGCCCTTGGTTTTTCAAGACAGTTTCTGTATAATATGCTGTGAGGGGTCGAACGGCGGGGGCTTTGCGCCGTTCCCATATCCTTTGGCGCTTCTTTGCTTTTGAGCAGTTGCAAAAGCTGGGAAATAATGGTATAATGGAACAAATTATCTTCCGTTAGGAGGCTAGCGTATGAATATTATCATTGCAGGCGGCGGCAAGGTAGGCTCTACCCTGGTAAGCCAGCTGGCAGCCGAGGGCCATGACCTTACCCTCATCGACTGGAACAAGACCGTGCTGGACAGGACCATTAACGACTCCGATGTTCTCTCCGTGCAGGGCAACTGCGCCGCTATGGACACGCTGCTTACCGCCCGGGTAAAGGAAGCCGATCTGCTGATCGCCGCCACCAACCTGGACGAGGTCAACCTGCTGTGCTGCATGACCGCCCACGGCCTGAACAAAAATATCCATACCATCGCCCGCATCCGCAACCCGGAATACACCCAGCAGATCTACAAGATGCGGGATTCCTTCGGCCTGAGCTTTACCGTCAACCCGGAGCGCCAGGCAGCCCTGGAGATCGAAAAGCTGCTCAAATACCCCGGCTTCCTGCGCCGTGATACCTTTGTTGGCGGCCGCACGGAGATCGTAGAGCTGCGGCTGGATGCCGACAGCAAGCTCATCGGCATCGCCCTGAGCGAGATGTATAAGACCGTAAAGGCAAGAGTTCTGGTGTGCGCCGTGGTGCGCAAGGGCCAGGCCTACTCCCCCAAGGGCGATTTCGTGCTGGAAAGCGGGGACAAGCTGTATATCACCGCCCCTACTGCCAACCTCACCGCGCTGCTGAAAAACCTGGGGGTTATTACCCGCAAGGTGCGCCGGGTGCTGCTTTGCGGCGGCGACCGTATCAGCTTCTACCTGGCCCAGCTGCTGGAAAAGGACGGCATGGATGTTACCATCATCGAGCAAAACAGCGAGCGCTGCCGCTTTTTGGCAGAGGAGCTGCCGGAGGCCTCCGTATCCCTGGGCGACTGCTCCGACCAGGCCCGGCTGGAAGAAGAAGGCATCGCCAGCGCCGACGCGGTAGTTACCCTTACGGGCATTGACGAAATGAATATGATCGTATCCCTCTACGCTTCCAGCCGGAAAGTTCCCCAGGTAATTACCAAGATCGGCCGGCCGGAAAATGCCCGCCTGGCGGATTCCCTGGCTCTGGGCAGCATCATCTGCCCCCGGGAGATCAGCTCCGGCGCCATCGTGCGCTATGTGCGGGCTATGCAAAACCAGGAGAGCGCCGCCATTACCGTACACGCCATTGCTGACGGCCAGGCGGAAGCCGTAGAATTTTTGGTAGAGGAAGATACCCCCCATTGCGGCGAGCCGCTGAAGGCGCTGAAGCTGAAGCCGGATGTGCTGATCGCCAGCATTTCCCGCCAAAACCGCCCCCAAGTACCCGGCGGCGACAGCGTATTCCTGCCCGGCGACACCGTGGTGATCGTCACCTCCGGCCGGGGTACGATCCGCAGCCTGGAAGACATTTTTGCCTGATGGGTGGGAGGTAGACCATGAATTTTAAGCTGATGGGAAAATTCCTTTCCCAGATCTCCGCGCTGGAATTTTTGTTTATGATCCCGGCGCTGGTCATCGCCCTGAGCCTGGGAGAAAGCGTGGCTGTTAACGCCTTTTTGCTTACCATGGCCATCATCGCCGGGTTTACCCTGGCGCTGTGGATCCCCTGCCGCAAGGGCGGCTCCAGCTTCGGCATCCGGGAGGGCATGGTTTGCTGCTCCGCCGCCTGGATCATCATGGCGGTGCTGGGCTGCCTGCCCTTTATCTTCTCCGGGGCGCTGCCCCGGTTTGTGGACGCCCTGTTTGAAACCGTTTCCGGCTTTACCACCACCGGCTCTTCTGTGGCAGCGGATGTTACCGCCTTCCCCCGGAGCATCCTCTACTGGCGCAGCTTTACCCACTGGGTAGGCGGCATGGGCGTGCTGGTATTTTTGCTGGCGGTATCTCCCGGCGAGGGCGGCAAGGGCTTTACCATGCACCTGCTGCGGGCGGAAAGCCCCGGCCCGGATGTGGGCAAGCTGGTGCCTAAAATGAAGCAGACCGCCCGCATTCTGTACCTGATCTATATCGGCATGAGCGTGCTTAACCTGGTGTTCCTGCTATGCGGCGGCATGGATCCCCTGGACGCAGTCTGCACCATGTTCGGCACAGCCGGTACCGGCGGCTTTGGCGTGCGCAACGATTCCCTGGCCTCCTTCTCCCCCTATATCCAGAATGTTACCACCGTGTTTATGTTCCTCTTCGGTGTGAACTTCAGCTGCTACTATCTGATCCTTCTGGGCAATTTTAAGAGCGTATTCAAAGACGACGAGCTGCGGTTTTACCTGCTGCTGATCTTCGCTTCCATTGCCCTGATTGCCCTGAATGTAAGGGATCTGTACGCCACCTGGGAAGAAACCCTGCGCCACAGCGCCTTCCAGGTTGGCACCATTATGTCCACCTCCGGCTACGCCACTACGGATTTTGACCTGTGGCCCGGCTTTGCCAAGGGCATTTTGCTGCTGCTGATGGTCTTCGGCGGCTGCGCCGGCTCTACTGCCGGCGGCTTGAAGGTGGCCCGGGCTATGCTGCTGCTAAAAAGCCTGCGGCGGAACATCCGCCAGGTGCTCAACCCCCGGAAGGTGCAGGTAGTGCGGGTAAACGGCAAGGCGGTGGACGAAACCGTGCTGGACAACGCCAACGCGTATCTTGCCGCCTTTGTTACCATTTTGGTGCTGAGCTTTTTGGTGCTGATGGCTGAGGGCATGAGCATCGGCTCTACCCTTTCCGGCGTGCTGACCTGCCTGAACAATGTTGGCCCCGGCCTGGAGCAGCTTGGCCCCACCTGCAATTTTGGCGGCCTGAGCGACCTGAGCAAGCTGACTTTGACCGCGGATATGCTCATCGGCAGATTGGAGATCTTCCCCATTTTGATCCTGTTCTCCAGAACTACCTGGAAGCGGAAATAAGTGACATCGTCACCGCCAGGTGACATATCGCGCGTTAGCATATCGCATTTGCTCCAGCAAATATATCGCGTCTGCGCAAGCAGACATATCGCCAAATGCCGCCAGGCAATTCATGCCCGCAGGGCAAATCATAACAATCGCCAAGGGAATGATTTGGCGCTTCGCACCATGAATTGGGGAAAACCCCATGATTTCTCGCTAACGCTCCATGAATTGATGCAAGGCATCATTGTTTACCCGCCCTAACCCTAAACGCAAAACCCACCTTGCAAAGAACGCAAGGTGGGTTTTTTCTTAAGTGTTCTGCAATTGCTGCTTGGTATATTGCAAGGTATACAGCTGGTAGTATCTGCCCTTTTGGTGCAGCAGCTGCTGGTGGCTCCCCTGCTCGATGATCTTGCCCTTAGACAGCAAAATGATATTATCGCTGTGCTGGATGGTGCTGAGGCGATGGGCAACGATCAGCATGGTGCCGATGTTCTTCATCTTTTCCAGGGAATCCTGAATGAGAAGCTCGGTTTCCGTATCGATGTTGGCGGTAGCCTCGTCCAGGATCATTACCGAGGGCTTATGCACGATGGTACGGGCAAAGCTGAGCAGCTGGCGCTGGCCGGCGGAGAAGTTGTTGCCCCGCTCCCGCACTACCTCGTCCAGGCCGCTTTCCAGCTTACCGATAAAGCTGTCGGCGTTCACATAGCGGCAGGCATCCATAACCTCTTCATCGGAAACATCCTCCTTGCGCAGCAAAATATTGCTGCGGATGGTGCCGGAGAAGAGGAAAACATCCTGGAGCATCTGGCCGAAATGGCGGCGCAGAGAGGATATCTTTATCTTCTTGATGTCGATGCCGTCTATGAGGATCTGGCCCTTTTGGATATCGTAATTGCGGCAGATCAGGCTGAGGATGGTAGTCTTGCCGGAGCCGGTAGAGCCTACAAAGGCCACGGTCTGCTTGGGCTGCACATGGAAGCTAACCCCCTTAAGCACCCATTCGTCCGGCTTATAGGCAAACCAAACATCCCTAAACTCGATCTCGCCCCGGATCTGCTCCAGCTCGATGGCGTCCTCCTCGTCCACAACCTCCGGCACCATGTCCATAATGGTAAAAATCTTCTCCGCGGAAGCGAAGGAGCGCTGCAGAGTATCAAACTGCTCCGCCAGGGTCTGGATGGGGTTGAAGAACTTGCCGATGTACATATAGAAGGATACGATGATCTCGCTGGTAATGGCCTGGCCCAGGATCACGCTGTCAGAGATCGCGCCCTTTGCGCCGAAGAAGAACAGGCACAGGTTGCAGGAAACAAACAGCATATAAACCAGCGGCCGGAAAATGCCGAACACGAACATCTGGGCATGCTTGGCCTTTTGCATACGCAGGCTGCGGCGGTGGAAATCGCCGTATTTTTCGCTCTCCCGGTTGAAGATCTGGGTGATCTTAATGCCGGAAAGGTTTTCGGAAAGGAAGGTGTTCAGGTCGGTGCGGGCGTCGGTAACCTCCCGGTGTACCTTCCGGGAGAATTTGCGGAAGATCACCGTAAACAGCACCACAAAGGGGATAAAGCACAGCACCATCAGCGTCAGCGCGTAGTTGAGCAGCAGCATAGCCCCCAGCACGCCCACAATGACCATGCAGTTTTTCACCATGGTTACCAGCACGTTGGTAAACATCATGCTGATCGCGTTGGTATCGTTGCACACCCGGGTAACCAGCTTGCCCACGGGGATATTGTTCAGCTGCTCGTGGGAAAGGCTTTCAATGTGGGTAAAAATATCCTGGCGCAAAGAAGAGAGGATCTTCTGGCCGGTTTTTTGCAGGATGATGCTCTGGAAATAGGTGCAAACCATGCTCACAGCCAGCATGCTGGCGTAAATAAGCACCAGGGTAAGCAGATAGCTCATCTCAAACTCGCCCTTGAGCACGCCCTGAATACGGCCCACCAGCCAGGGGGCTACCACATCGTACACCACGCTTACTACCATGATGCCCAGCACCAGGGCGAAGCTGCGCCAATGGGGCTTGGCATAGCGGATCAGGCGCTTCGCGATCTCCCCGTCTTTCATATTCCGGTCGAAGCCGATGGCTTCCTTCTTGTTCTTCATGGTGGCATAGGCCACGATAAAAACAACGGCGAAAGCAACGATAATGGCCGCTACAATGATCACCGGCAGGTAGATAGTAGGATAGTTAGGCATTATGCTCGCCCCCTTCCTCTTCCAGCCGCTGCAGGTCTACCATCTTGCGGTAGGCCGGGCAGGTATCGTAAAGCTCCGCGTGAGCGCCAACGGCTACCAGGCGGCTATCGTCAATAAAGAGGATCTTGTCCATCTTCTCAATGGTGGAGATCCGGTGGGCGATAAGGATGGTGGTCTTCCCCGCCCGGGTAGCGCGAAGGCTGCCCAGAATGTTGCGCTCGGTCTTGGTGTCAACGGCGGAAACGCTGTCGTCCAAAATCAAAATGGGAGCATCCTTCATCAGCGCTCTGGCGATGGAAATGCGCTGCTTCTGGCCGCCGGAAACGGTAACTCCCCGCTCGCCCAGCACGGTTTCGTAGCCCAGCTGGAACTCGGAGATGTTGCCGTGGACATCGGCAAGCTTGGCCGCTTCTACGATGGCATCCCGGCTGCGCTGATCCACGCCGAAGGCGATGTTGTTTTCGATGGTGTCGCTAAACAGGAAGTTATCCTGGGGCACATAGGCGCAGCCCGCCCGCACAGAGCGGATGGTAGCATCGTTTACATCCACCCCGTCGATAAATACCGTGCCGTCAGGCACATTGTATGTACGCAAAATCAGGTCTACCAGGGTGGTCTTGCCCGAGCCAGTCTTGCCCACCAGGCCTACATTTTCTCCCGCGCGGATGGTAAAGGAAACATCCGTCAATGCGTCGTACTCCCCGTCGGGGTAGCGGAAGGTAAGATTCTTAAACTCGATATCGCCCTTGATATTTTCCAGATCCTTGGCGCCGGGCTTATCCTGCACGGTAATGGGGGCATCCAGCAGCTCGCTTACCCGCTTTAAGGAAGCCTTGCCCCGGCTGGTCATATCGATCAGCTCGGATACCGCCATGATAGGCCAAACGATGGCGTTGAAATAGCCGATAAACTCCATGATCTGGCCGGCGTTCATCTTTCCTTCATGCACCAGATAGCCGCCGTAGCCCAAGATCACGCAGATCACGCTCTCTACAAACAGCGTAACGAAGATCCGCAGCAGCACAGCGGTGCGGGTATAGGAAATGTTCTTTTCCTCATTTTCCCGGTTGAGCTTCTTAAAAGCCATCAGCTCCACGGTTTCCTTTACGAAGGCCTTGATCACGGCGATGCCGGAAAAGCTCTCCTGAGAAAAATCGGACAGCTGGGAGAAAGCCTCCTGCCGCTCGTCCCATTTGCGCTCCATAGCCCGGCCCACGATGGTAGCCGTAGCCAGCAGCAGCGCCATAGGCACCAGGGAAAACAGGGTCATCATGGGGTTCATGCCCCACATCTTTACGATGGCCAGCACGCCCAGGAACACCGCGTCGAAGAACATCATAACGCCCCAGCCGAAGCACTCCTGGATGGTATCCAGGTCGTTGGTAAACAGGCTCATCAGGCCGCCTACCTTGTTCACCTGGTAGTATTCCCGGCTCAGGTCCTTGGCATGGTCAAACATGCGGTTGCGGATGTCCGTTTCCACCCGGATGGCAGCGCCGAAGAAAGCCACCCGCCACAAAAAGCGGCCGAATACCATGGCCAGGATCACGCCCACCATGGGCATACAGATCTCGTCCAGCAAGAAAGCCATATCAAAGGGAATTTCCTTGCCGCCCTTGATCACAACGCCGTTGTTGATGCCGTTGATGAGCATCTGGTATAGGTTGGGGATGATCAGCTGCAAATAGTCGACCATAACCAGCGCCGCCAGGCCCAGCAGCAGCATAGGCGCAAAGCGGATATAGTAACGGTTGAGATGCTTTCCAAAAACCATAGCCATCCTCCTTTCAATTCTCAAAATCTTTCTTATTGTAGTACATTTGTCCAAATTTTGCAAGTATCTTACAAAAAATTGTATTCACTCGGCGGACACCGCCGCACCCCGTAGGGACCGTGGTGCTCCGCGCAGCGAATCCAAAATTTCCATGATTGCCGGGGGCAATCATACCATAATTTATGTCCTCGACGGTCCTTGCCTGCCGCGGACACTCAAAGCAAGATATAAGATATGAGATATGAGATATGAGATATAAGATATTCTACAAAATCCTGCTGCCGGAAGAATTATAGATTACAAATGATCCAAGCAAGGAAAATTGTTCTTTCCTCCGGCGAAGCCGCCAAAGCCTCCCCTTACCCCCCTCAGGGCGGCTTAGCAGCGTAGCCTGATAAAAGAAAATATATTTATCCTTATCTTTATCCTTATCTTTATTACTTGAAACCACTTTTGTTCCTACAGCTATTATTTTTGGAGTAGATCCATATGAATCTTTAGACAACATCTCTTTACTTATTACTT
>JAFSBW010000081.1 GCA_017437095.1 Oscillospiraceae bacterium | reverse complement strand
TTCCTGCAAGGTACTCTTGCACCGCCAGCAGTTTGAATTCTGCACAATACTTCTTTCTCTTTTTTGACATAAAATAATCCCCTTAGTGTAGTCTCGAAATTTTTGTTATTTCGAGTGTCTACTCTAAGGGGACTATATCACGCCCCTGGGGGATGTGCTTTTATGATGCTATAGGGCAAAACTCTGCGCTTGTAGGGGACGGCCTGTGTGCCGTCCCATTGCCGCCCCTGCTTAAAAAATAATCCTTGCTATTTTTTCCATAATGGTGTATACTATTGCGGTAGATAAGCCGGTGTGATGGAATGGTAGACGTAGTGGCCGAAAGATCCACTGTTGCGAGCCCGAGCGCCGCCGGTGGCGGATGAAGCGAGGGCGCAGCAAGTGCCGCGGTCGGCGAGGGACGAAGGCCTTTGCGCCGAGGACATTCGCCGGGCACCGCAAACGGCGGCGATATAACGCCGCGAAGCGGCCACCTTATTCTACACAGCCTATATGCTTTAATATTTGTTAATACACACCTGCCGGTGTGATGGAATGGTAGACGTAGTGGACTCAAAATCCACCGCTGGCGACAGCGTACCGGTTCGAGTCCGGTCACCGGCACCAAGAAAAACTCCGATGCTTTTGCATCGGAGTTTTTCAGCTAAATTTGCCTTGCAGGCAAGTGAAATTCCGCTAACGCGGAGTGAAATTGCTTTGCAGTGAAATATTTGCTTCGCAAATGTGGGCGAATTTAATTTCACTTTCTGCGAAAGTAGAAAATCTCACAATGACCAAAGGCCATTATTTCACATTCGGCAAAGCCGAATATTTCACTATACTATTTAGTAATTTAACGAATGCAACGAGAATCGCTGGAGTGTTGCATTGCATCAAAAAGCGTAGTATATGCCAAAAAAGAAGTACCCCATTTGGGGTGCTTCTTTTTGGCCCATGGTCGGGCTTGCACATATCGAAATGCAGCGCGAATGGACGCTTTTGCTGCTGCGGTGCGGCTGGGGTTATTGAAAGGGCCGCCTTGACATTGTGGTTAAAAAGGGCTATAATCTATTTATATGAACGCGTTCACAAAGGAGCTTTTATGCCGAAAATTATTAAGGATCTGAAAAATAAGCTCATTAGCGAAGCCCAGCGGCAGGTGGAAGCGCTGGGCTATGGCGCTGTGACTATGCGTTCTGTTGCAAAGGCTTGCGGCGTAGGGGTGGGAACGGTTTACAATTATTTCCCCTCCAAGGATGCGCTGCTGGCTGGCTATATGCTCCGGGATTGGGAAAGCTGCCTGGCTGCTATCCAGGCCACCAGCGATAAATCCCAAGCGCCCAAAGCGGTAGCTCGCTGCATTTTTGACCAACTGCTGGCCTATACCCGGCGGCATGAAGGGCTTTTTGCGGACGGGGCTGCCCGGGCGGCCTTTGCCGGCGCCTTTGGCCGGTATCACGGTATGCTCCGCTCTCAGCTGGCCCTTCCTTTGCGCAAGTTCTGCCAAAGCGATTTTGCTGCCGATTTTATTGCGGAAGACCTGATCACCTGGGCCATGGCCGGCGCAGACTTTGATACCCTTTACGCTATGCTGCAAAAACTTTTTTAGGGCTTTTCCTGAAAGCCCCTTCTAATCGAAAAGGAGGAAAATACCATGTCCAGCTTTGAAAACCTTCGCGTGGTAGACAATTTCTACCAAACCTCTCTGTTTTTTCCCATGCCTACGGTGGTGATCTCCACATTATGTGAGGATGGCTCTACCAACCTGGGCCCTTACAGCCTGGTGCAGCCTTACTATGTAGCCGGCAAGGACTACTACGCAATGCTCCTTTCCTGCCGCAACTCCTCCAACACCGCCCAGAACATCCTGCGTACCGGCAAATGCGCCCTGAATTTCGTGGACGATAAGCCTAAGACCTTTAGCCAGTGCGTTAAGCTCTCCTGGCCCGGGGATAAGCCTGAGGACAAAATGCCCAACTGCAAATTCAAGCTGGAAAAAGGTCAGGCAGAAGGGGAGCGCCCCCTGGTAATGACCGATGCCATCCAGGTGATCGAATGCACTTGGGTACGCCAGCTGGACAATGCCCAGGACGATGCTCCCGGCCAGCTCAACGGCTATGAGCCGCCCTACCATGATTTCAACGGCATTACCTCCAAATTCGGCGCCCACTTTATTTTGAAGGTGGATAAGATCCTGATGAAGAAGAAATACGCCGATGCCATCATCAACGGCGTTCGGGCCAAGGATTTTCCCAGCCTGCCGGTGGACTACGGCTACCGCGACAGCAAGAACTTCTGGTTCCACCGCAAGGCCCGCATGCGTGCCGAGCTGCTGCCCATGCGCAAGCAGAGCCTCGATTCCGTGCGCTACGCCGCCGACCGGGCTGACGACAAGGTGAAGTTTACCGACGATGCTTTGGAGATGATCCAGAATGTTCCCCGGGTGTTCCTGCCCCTGGTGCTTAAGGGCTGCGTGGAATGGGCCAGGGAGAACGATTGCCAGCTGATCACGGCAAAGGAAATGCAGATCATCAACGATAAGCGGGCAAAAGAGAAAAAGAAATAATAGTAAGGAGTTTGGAAAATGGTATTTCCTATGGAATTTTTGTGGCTGTTTGCAGCCGCTATGGCCATCAGCGCCATTGGTTTTAAGAATTATGTTTGGTTTATTTCCCTGGGCTACGGCTTCTCCATTGCCGGAGAGGGCATTTTGATGCTGGCGCTCTACGGCAAGCAGCTGACCTTGGGTACGATCCTTTGCTGCGCCCTCTTCATTGCCTACGGCCTGCGCCTGGGCGGTTACCTGGCCTTCCGGGAGCTGGGAAGCAGCTCTTATAAGAAGAATATGAAGGGCGAGATCAAAGAGGGCAGCGCTGTGCCTTTCGGCGTAAAGGTGGCCATTTGGGTTACCTGTGCGCTGCTGTATGTTACCCAGGTATCCGGCGTATTTTACCGGCTGCACAACGCCGCCGCTGACAATGCGGCGGTTTACATCGGCGCGGGGGTCATGCTGCTGGGCCTGGTGCTGGAAACCGCGGCCGACCTGCAGAAGAACGCCGCCAAGAAGAAAAACCCCAAGCGGTTTGTGGATACCGGGCTGTACCGCCTGGTGCGCTGCCCCAACTACCTGGGCGAGATGATCTTCTGGACCGGCGTGGTGATCAGCGCCATTGGCGGCGCAAGCCACTGGGGCCAGTGGGCCGTGATCGCTCTTGGCTATATCGGCATTATCTTTGTTATGTTCTCCGGCGCCCGCCGCCTGGAGCTGCGCCAGGATAAAAACTACGGAAGCGACCCTGAATACCAAAAGTATGTAACCACCGTACCCATCCTGCTGCCCTTTATCCCGCTGTACAGCGTGAAAAAGCACAAGTGGCTGGTGGCTTAAGGGCAGCCGAAAATACACCTTTTTTCAAACACCCCCGGCAGTATCCAAGCTGCCGGGGGTTTGTTTTTTCAAAAAACTATGATAATATAGAAAAAACTGTGACCAAATCCGAATTTTTCCGTGTATATAAGTGAAGGGCCCTATTTTATGCATAAGGAGGTGTTAAGCATGGACGATAAAACCATTGTAGAGCTGTATTTTCTGCGCAACGAGGATGCCATTGGCCTTACGGAAGAAAAGTATGGCCCCTATTGCTACAGCATTGCCTACAATATCCTTTCCAACCGGGAGGATGCCCAGGAAAGCGTAAGCGATACATATCTTGCGGCCTGGAACGCCATCCCGCCCCGGCGGCCGTCTGTGCTTTCTGCCTTCTTGGGCAAGCTAACGCGCCACATCTCCATCGACCGCTGGCGGCAGCGTACCGCGGCGAAGCGGGGCGGCGGCGAAGTGGCGGTTGCGTTGGAGGAGCTGTCGGAGTGCGTGGCGGGGCTTCAAAACATAGAGCTGGAATATGAACGCAAGGAGCTTATGAAGGCCTATACCCGGTTTCTTAAGGAGCTGCCGGCGGCAGAGCGGCGGGTATTTTTGAGCCGGTACTGGTATATGGAGTCCATCGAAGCCATCGCCACCAAATTCGGCTTCTCTCAGAGCAAGGTAAAGATGCTTTTGCAGCGCACCAGGATCAAGCTGCGCTTGCGCTTTGAAGAGGAGGGCTATAAATGAATACTTACGATCTGCTGGAGCTGATCGGGGACACGCCGGAGGAGTATGTGCTGGATGCGGGCGGCCTTGGGCAGCAGACCCCGGCGAAAAAACCTATGGGCAAGAAGCTCTTGCTGATCGCCGCCATCGTGGCGGCAACTGCGCTGCTTATGGGCAGCGCCATCACCAGGCTGATCGCCTTGCGTACAGAGAAAATAACCGTGCAAATGCCATCCAATGGAGATGAGCAGCTGTCCGGGCCGGAAAACACTACAGCTGCCACGGAAACCACCAGCAGCATCCCAACCGCATATGAGGGCGAGCGGATCACCTTTGATGAGGTCCACAATGTGTTTATCGCGTTGCCCAATTACTACCCCCAACAGATTCCCGATGGCTACACGATGACCTTTGTGTCTAACGATGCGCCCCTGCAGGAAAGGGTTATCTATTACGAAAATGCAGCCGGGCATCGCATAACCTACTGGCTCATTGTGGGAAATCCCGGCACCAGCATAGAAATATACGGCATTGAGCAAAAGACCGGCGTAAAGGTAAACGGCCTGCCAGGCGTGCTTTATGACCAGCGCGGCGGTATGCGCACCCTGGCATGGATCGATGAAAAGCAGGGCTACGGCTTTGCGCTGCGGGCGGAGGAGGATACTGTGGATCTGCTGGCAATGGCGCAAAGCACAGCCGAAGGCGCGCCTTTGAAGCCTACCCATAGCGATAAGACCTTGCAGGCGCTGGCGGAGCTGGGGGATTTCAGCCCCGGGTATCTACCGGAGGGCTTTGAAGAATATGCGGTGGCAGGCTACCCCCTTATGGAAGGCAGCTGGTATTCCTATGTACGCAAATGGTATGTGAACAGGGAAGAAAATAAGCTGATCTATTTTGAATACGAAACCTATAAGCTGCCAAACGGAGCCTGGGCCGGAAGCGAAGCCAAAACAGCCAGCGCCGCTTTTATACCCGACTATCATAGAACAAATGGGCAAGTTCCTCACAAGCAGATCCAGGTGGACGGGATGCTGGGCCTTATGACGGATAGGCACGCCGCCTGGGCAGATCCGGAAAAAGACCGGGTATTTCATCTGTATTCCAAAGATGTATCCCCGGAAGAACTGCTGAAGGTAGCCCAGAGTATCCGGGAAAACCCTTAAACGGCAAATAAAAAGGAGAAACCTATGAGCGAATTTATACAGTATGTTTTATACGAACTTAACAGCATCCTGATCTTGCTGGCGCTTGCGGGGGTTTTGGCCGCCGGAGTAATCGCATGCGCCTACCTTATTTTCAGAAAAAGGCATAAGGGTGAAAAGAAATTCCCCTGGGGGAGGGTCGCGCTGTATCTGCTGCTGGCGGGGTATTTATTTATCCTTGTATCCGCAACCCTTTTGCGCAGGACAGGGGGCTTTCGCAGAGAATACAATCTGCATTTCCTCCGGGCGTGGCTGGAAGCCTGGAATAACTTTTCTGTAAAAAATTGGGCCAATGTTCTTTTGAATGTAGCTCTGTTTGTGCCGCTAGGCGCTTTGCTCCCGCTGCTTTGGAAGAAATGCAGAAAATGGTATGTAACCGTGCCCATTGGCGTGGCTGCTTCCCTTGCCATCGAGCTTGTGCAGCTGGCTATCAGCCGCGGCATCTGCGATGTGGACGATCTGTTTGCCAATAGCCTTGGCGCGGCAATGGGTTTCTTCCTTATTATGGCGATCCTGTCCCTGAAAAATGAAAAAGGCGCAAAATTAAAGCCCTGCCTGCTCAACAGCGCTGCTGCGCTGCTGCCGGTTTTGGCTATATGCGGTATATTTGCTTGTTATCATTTGCAGGAGTACGGAAATCTTCCCAACGCGCCTACCCATACCAACAATACCAAAGGGGTATCCTGGTCGCTGGAGTGCCAGCTGCCGGCGGCAGAGGATAGGGCTTCTGCTTACAAGACCCAGACCCGCAGCAAAGCTCAGTGCGACCAATTTGCAAAAGAAATGGCTCAAAATATGGGCCTAACGGTGGATATGACCAGCTATTATCAGGATTTTGCCTATTACCATCTGCGCCCCAGCGGTGTGCTTATGGTTTACTACTTTGACGGCAGCTATGAGTTTATGTCCGGCGCCCATTGGGAGAAAACAAATTGGACACAAGCAGACCGGCAGACGGTGGAAAAAGCATTGGAAGCTTACCCGGTGGATATCCCGGAGCAGGCGGTTTTTAGCTACGAGGGGGATGGCTGGCACAGCTTTACCGCTTACCGCCAGACAGACGGCGCTTTGATGTATGACGGCACGCTTCGGGCCAGATATGCAGACAGCGGCAAGGTAGAGGTGGTAGAAAACCGGCTGTGCGCCTATTCCTACTACGAAGAGGTAAAGATCATTTCGCCGCAGCAGGCCCTGAGCCAACTAAAAGCAGGCCGCTTTAACGATGAAGGCTATTTTGAATATGTCCGCCCCAAGGCGGTTGCGGTAACAGCCTGCGAGCTAACCTACCAGGTGGACACCAAGGGCTTCTACCAGCCTGTGTACATATTCTCTCTGAAATCCCCGGACGGCGCTTACGCAGACCGGGTCATGATCCCGGCGAAAAAATAAGCAAAAGCTCCCGGCCTGATAATGGGCCGGGAGCTTTTGGCTGTTCTCTATAAAGCAGGTTGGCGCAAAGGTGGGGATTTACAAAAGAGTTAAAATGCGACAGTTGCAACATGGCGTTCTTTGCGCTACAATGTTTTCATAGGGGCTGTTTTATGCATGGCATGGCAAACAAACTGAAATCGCCGCTATGCAAAAAGGCGAAAAAGTAAGCCAAGCTGAAATGGAGGTATGACAATGATCCGAAGGATTATTACCGTAGACGAAGAAAAATGCAACGGCTGCCTTTTGAAACAAAAGCTTATGAGAGAATCTTAGGAAAAATTCAGCCATTTTTATATGTTGAAACAATAAAAGCAGGGGTTTTCGCCCCTGCTTTAACTATTCGACAAATTGGAATTTATTGAATATAAAATCTAAAAATCTCTTTCGCCCAGCCGAGCCAAGACGGAACATTGCCGTCAAGCCATTCTATAACTTTCGGTATATCTGCCGTTGTTAGATTTCCAATATGGCTGTAAACAGTTCCGTCTGCCAATGTTTGACCTATAGCAATCGTAGCATGGGCGTGGTCACCAACGGCGATATATTTACCGAAAGCAAGCGCACCTGATGAGAAATAGCCAACCGAGAGCGCACCGAAAGATATGAGTCCTACGCTGATTGCTCCTGCTGCAAATAAGCCTAGAGCAATCGAACCTACTGCAAGCAATCCAGCAGAGAAGACACCTGCGGAAATCAATCCAAGTGACAATAGACCTATGGAAACAACCCCAAGAGAGAGCAGACCAAACGAGAGAACACCTCGTGACATCAGACCGAAAGAAACCACTCCACGCGCCTTCAATCCGATTGCAAAGAATCCGTGTGCATTTCTTCCGATGTGGTAAAGAGGCATGCTGAAAATCATCTTTTCGCTCTTGCGTTCGTGAATCTGCAATTTCAGTTTATCCCAAAAGCTTTCTTTCTCAGTAGGTTGTAAGCCTTGCTTTTCAGAAATATCCTCGTTAAGAAGATAATCCATTGAACATTCAAAGAGCTTTCCTATTTTTACTAATTTGTCAGTTTCGGGATATGCAATATCCGACTCCCATTTGCTAATAGATTGACGGGAAACTCCAAGTACATCAGCAAGCTGTTCCTGAGTGTAGTTATATTCTTTTCTTAATCTTGATAGCTTTTCGCCAAGTGTCATAATCATTTCTCCTTATGTTTTCTTGTGCTGCGTTGTTTAAATTATAGAACACCGTGCAAAATCATACCACCAATTTGCCGTTTCTAAATGTAAACTTCAGGTTGCATTGTTGAAATTGCGAAGAAATATGCAACTCTCCGTCAAATTCAAGCTTATCAAACTGCTCAAGCAGAGCCGCTATTAGGCGTTGAATACATACTTGTTCAGCCGGTCAAAAGCTTCCTGCACACGGCTGTAGGGCAGAGCCAGATTCATGCGGATATGGGAAGCGCCGTGGAATGCCCGGCCGTCCTGCCAGACAACGCCTACATCCCAGCCGGCCTGCAGCAGCTCGTCCATGGTCTTGCCGGTTTTTTTCAGCCATCCGGCGCAGTCGATGAACAGCATATAGGTACCCTGGGGCTTGCAGACGGTAACGCCTTCAAAGTGCTTTTCAATGTAATCGCAGGCGAAGTTGACATTGCCGGAGATGGTTTCGTTCAGCTGCGCTACCCACTCGGAGCCTTCGGGGGTGTAAGCGCCCATCAGGGCATACATGGACATGACATTCATGCTGTTGTAGTGGCAGAGGGAGCTTTCCTTGTCCTGCCGGTCTTTGAGCAGCTTATTATAGATAATGTGGTAGCTTCCCACCAGGCCAGCCAGATTGAAGGTCTTCGAGGGGGCGTACAGAGAAACGGTGCGCATCTTTGCATCCTCGGAAACGGATTGGGTGGGTACATGAGCGTTTCCGTTGAGAATAATGTCGCTCCAGATCTCGTCGGAGACCACCATTACATCATGCTTTTTGAATAGCTCCATGGCCTTTTCCACTTCCCACTTTTCCCAGACACGGCCGGTGGGGTTGTGGGGGGAACAAAAAATAGCGGCGTGGATCTTGTTTTCCAGGATCTTCTTTTCCATGTCTTCAAAGTCCATCCGCCAGGTGCCTGCCTCGTCCTGGACAAGCTGGGAGTGGACGATGTGGTAGCCGTTGTTGCTCAAGGTGCCGGTGAAGCCCACATAGGTAGGGGCATGGACCAGAACATGATCGCCCTTGGAGCAAAGCACACTCAGCGCGGTAGCAACGCCACCCAGAACACCGTTTTCATAGCCGATGTTTTCTGGCTGCACCTGGGCGCCGTTATGCTCTTTCTGCCATTGGATGATGGCATCGGTATACTCCTGACGGGGCAGGAAGTAACCAAAAGTTGGGTGCTTGGCGCGCTGGATCATGGCTTCCTGAATGGTGGGAACTACGGGGAAGTTCATGTCTGCCACCCACATGGGGATCACATCAAAGCCTTCTTTGGGCGCGGGATAGCTAAAGGGCTGGCCGGCAGCGCCAACCACATCCACGGCCAAGGCATCCTTACCCTTGCGGTCTAAGATGGAGGTAAAATCATATTTCATGACGGTTTTCTCCTTGTTATGTGTGCTGCTTTTATTATAAAGGCTCCTGGAGAAAATACAACCCTTCTGAGCATAGATTCTCTGCCGAAATTTCCGGGAAAAGGGAAAAACATACTGCTGCCAGCCGCACCTGAAGCGCCCGGAGGATTTCCATTCCCAGCCTGGCGGAAAGGCGGGGAAAAGATCGCCTGCGGCGTACTGTGGGCGCATATATTCAAAACCCGGGGGTGTCTCAAAGCGAAAGAGACACCCCCAAAAAAGAATGATTATCCAATTTTTACCGTAGGGGGCGGCCTATGTGCCGCCCCTATTGGTGTTTTATGGGCATTTTCTCGGAATGGCACATAGGCCATTCCCTACATTATACATTTTGAGACAGCCCCAGGTTTATTGCTGTTCGGTTACGCCAGGATCTTTGCGGTTGCTTCATCCTCATACTGGCGGGTGTAAAGCTCGCGGTAGTAGCCCTTTTGCGCCAGCAGCTGGGTATGGCTGCCCTGCTCCACGATCCGGCCGTTTTTCACCACCAGGATCAGGTCCGCATTGCGCACGGTGGACAGCCGGTGGGCGATCATCAGGCAAGTTCTGCCCTTGGTCACCTGCTCCATAGCTGCCTGGATCTTGGCTTCGGTCATGGTGTCTACAGAAGCGGTGGCTTCGTCCAAAATCAGGATCCTGGGGTCTGCCAGGATCGCCCGGGCGAAGGAGATCAGCTGCTTTTCGCCGGTAGAGAGCAGGTCGCCGCCCTCGCCTACATCCGTATCCAGCCCCTTTTCCAGGTGGGCGATCACCTCGTCGGCGCTGACCGTACGGATGGCATCCCAGATCTGCTCCTGGGTGGCGTTGGGGTTGCCCATGAGCAGATTTTCCCTGACGCTGCCGGAAAATAGGTGGGGGGTTTGCAGCACATAGCCGATGGCGCTGTGCAGCCAAAGCTGGCTGCGCTCCCGGGCATCCCGGCCGTCGATCAAAAGCTGACCCTGGGTAGGCTCATAAAACCGGCAGACCAGATTGACCAGGGTAGATTTTCCCGCGCCGGTCTCGCCTACGATGGCGATATGGCTGCCGAAGGGGATCTTCAGCGAGAAATTTTCCAGCACGGTCTCCTCCCCGTCGGGGTAGCGGAAGGTAACATCCTTAAATTCGATATCGCCCTTGATAGGCTCCCAGTTTTCCTTTTTAGGATGGAAGCAGTCGCCGTACTTTTCGGTTACCTCCGGCGTATCTACCACATCGGATCTCACAGCCAGCAGATCGGTAAAGCGCTGGATGTTGACCTGGGTAGTGATCAGGTCGGACACGATGTCCACCAGCCACCGCAGGGGCTCCATCATGCCCTGGGCGTAGGACATGAACACAGAGAAAGTGCCCAGCTCCTCCAGGGCGATGTAGCCGCCTTTCCAAAGCACGATGGCCAGGGCCACAGAGGAAGCAAAGTTCATCGTTCCGGCGAACAGACCTCTCAGGCGGGAAGCGCGGATGCTTTTGCGGCGCATATTTTCCGTCTCGTCGGTGAATCTGCTCTCCATTTCCTCCTCGATGGCCAGAGATTTAACGGTCTTCGCGCCCATGATGCCTTCGTTAAAGTTCCCGGTGATTTTGGAGTTGATCTCCCGCACCTCATGGTTTACATCCTCCAGCTTTTTCTGGAAAATGGCGAACAGAACGACCAGCACCGGGACAGTAGTAAGCACCATCAGGGCAAGCCTGGCATTCATGCGCAGCATCACGATCACTGCGCCTACCAGGTAAGAAACGCGCCAGGTGCAGTCAATGAGCCACCAGCTTACCAGCCCGCCGATGCGGCCGGTATCGCTCATGAGCCGGGCGTGGATATAGCCAACGCTGTTCTGGTTGAAATAGGAAAAAGATAGGGTCTGCAGGTGCTGAAAGCCGGTCTGCCGCAGATCCCGGTTTACCTTCATTTCTACAATGGTGGCCTGGGCGCAGGAAATGTAGTTGACTACCGCGGCCAGCAGGATCACGGCTACATAGCAAACTACAAAGGGGATAATGGTGGCCAAAGTGCCTTGGCCTACAAAAGTATCCAGAGCATAGCGCTGGAACTGGGGGATGGTAATATCCACCAGGCTGCTGACAATGGCCAGAGCCACCATCATAAGGATCTGCCCCCGCACATTTTTCAAAAAGGGCAGGATCTTGGGGATGCCGAAGAATTTTAAATGCTTGGGTTTGGTATTCGTTTCCATTATACGGCCACCTCCTGCAAGCCGCTTTGGGCTTCATAGATTTTTTGATAGATGCCGCCGCCCTGCTTCAGCTCCTCATGGGTGCCTTCTTCTACGATGCGCCCCCGGTCGAGAACGATGATCTTGTCAGCGGCGGAAAGGGTAGTGATCCGGTGGGAGATCACGATGATGCTGGCTTTGCCGAATTTTTCCGAGATCGCCTGGCGGATCTTGGCGTCGGTTTGGGTGTCTACGGCGGAAAGAGAATCGTCAAAGACCATGATGGGCGTTTGCTGGGCCAGCATCCGGGCGATGGCTGTGCGCTGCTTTTGGCCGCCGGAGAGGGTAACGCCCCGCTCGCCAACCATAGTTTCGTAGCCCTGGGCAAAGGATGTAACGGTTTCGTCCAGCGCCGCGGCTTCCGCCGCTGCCCGGATGGCCTGCATATCCGTTTGAGGGGAGGCAATGCCGATGTTTTCGGCAATGGTCCTGGAGAACAGGAAAGGCTCCTGAAGCACCATGCCGATGTTCTTTCGCAGGTGTTCGGTGCGGATCTTGCGGATATCCACGCCGCCGACGGTGATGCGGCCGCCGTCTTCGGCCAGGGGATAGAGCTTATCCAGCAGCAGCATCAGGGTGGATTTTCCGCTGCCGGTGCCGCCCAGGATGCCCAGGGTAGTGCCGGAAGCCATGGAGAAGCTTACATCCCGGAGCAGCTCCGGGGCATTTTCATAGGCAAAGCTTACATGCTCAAAGCAGATGTCCCCATCCATGGGGGCATCCACCGCATCCGGCTCGTCGGCCTCCACCGGGGAGAGCATAATGTAAGCTACCCGGTCGATGGATACGCCGGCCTTGCTCATTTCCGAGATCATGCGGCCCAGCTGACGGATGGGCCAAACCAGCATGGAATTGTAGGAGATAAAGGCAATATACTCGCCCTCGGTCAGGCTGCCATGAATGCAGAAGTAAGCGCCGAAGATCACCACCAGCATTACCTGGATGCCGGAGAAAATGTCCGAAACGCTCCAAAAGCGGCTCATGATCTTTGCCATCTTGACCCAAAGGGATGTATAGTGGTCGTTCTGCCTGGTAAATTTGTCCATTTCCGAGCGCTCCTGGCCAAAGGCCCGGACGACCCGCACGCCGGTAAGGTTTTCCTGGGCCATGGCGGAGAGCTTGCCCTCGTTTTCGTCGCATTCCGTAAAGCCGTCGTGGATCTTTTTGTGGAAATGCATGGAATACCAGATGATCAGGGGCATAGGGATCAGGGCGATGAGGGTGAGCCTGCCGTGCATGGATGCCATGAAAGAAATAGAAAGGATCAGCAGTATCACAATGCGGAATACGCTGGTCAGCTGCTCAGAAAGGAAATTTTTGGTAGTATCAATGTCTGAGGTGCAGCGCTGGATAATATCGCCGGTGCGGTTTTTCATATGCCAGGAGAAGGGGAGGCGCTGAATGTGGGAAAACAGCTGATCCCGCATGGATTTCACCAAAGTTTCCGATGCTTTGGTGTTGTACACCCGGAAGATGTACTGGCTGACTACCTGAACAACTGCCACCGCCAGAATGGCAAGGGCCATGATCCATAGGTGCCGCCCCAGATACGGGAAGCCGCCAATGGAGTTTACCGCATCCATAACGAAGGCCGGGAAATTGCCTTCCTTACCGCCCAGGGCGCAGTCCACCGCCGCGCGGATGATCTGGGGCTGGAGCATATCCGCCAAAGCTGTTACGCCGGCAGCCAAAACAGCTGCCAGAAAGTACCGCTTTGCCCCTTTTAGAAATTGCCACAGAAGAGAGAGCTTTTCTTTCTTTTGAGGACTTTTTTCGGTTTGTGCCATTTGAATCACCATCCTTTAGAAGTGTAGCCAATCTTCCGGGGTGGGTCAGCCCTGGGAGAATGGATGGAAAAAGTTAAAAAAGAACGCAAAAGGGCGCAGGCCGAAGCCTGCGCCCTGAAAACCTACCCGTAGCAAAATTAGCCCGCGGATACCCAAGGAGCAAGACTTCCACCGTATTCCTTAACGCAATTGACCATATTCAGCATGAAGCTCACTCCTTTCTTTTAATGTTTTCTGTATCATAGCACTATAAGCGGAGCCTGTCAAGGCGTTTTCCGCTGCCGTCACGGTTCGTAACAGGAATATTGGGGGGAACGGATTGATTTCTGCCGGAAATTCGTGTAAGATGGTAAAAACCGAACTAATCGGAGGAAGCTTACATGACTTTGGGCGAAAAAATCAGAGAAGCCAGAAGAAAATGCGGCTTTTCCCAAGAGCAGCTGGCAGAGAAATTGGCCGTCTCCCGCAGCGCCATCGCCAAATGGGAAACCGACAAGGGATTGCCGGATGTGGGAAACCTGAAAATGCTGGCCCGGCTTTTAAATGAAAGCGTAGATCATTTGCTGGACGATGGGCAGGGCGCGGATCCCTCTGTGATCCGGGAAAGGTATGACCTGGACGCTTACGGCTACGGCTGCGCCAGGATCAAAAAAGACCGGCTGGTGCGGAAAAAATTCCCGGGCGCTACCATCTACCCGCTGCTGGGCCGCCAGGAGAGCGCGTTTTTAGAGAGGCCTTCAGGGAGCGCGCCGGATTGCCGCACCGGATCTTTGGGCCGGGCAAAGCGGGCGGACAGATCGTTTTACCTGATCGAAAAAGGCGGCCGCCAGTATTTGGTGACGGTTACAGATACCTTTGTAGAAACCAGGCCGTTGGAGCAGCCTTTGCAGGGGAGCAGCTTCACCATAGACGGCTGGCACCTTATCAAATGCAACTACGAGATCGCAAAATAAAAGCGGAGGATACCAAGGGCGGTATCCTCCGCTTTTTGCGCACCTTATGAGCCGTATTGCATTTCGTCCAGAAACTTGGTCAGCGTTTCTCTGGCGCGCTGAATTTCCGACCGATCCTGCTTCTTCAGCGCCCGGTCAAATTCCATCATAGCCCGGTCGATAACTCTGCGCTTCTCGCCGGTGGCCTCCTCATACATCCTTTCGCCCCGAAGCAAAACCAAGCGGTTTGGCTCTTCCTCTCTGGGGTTTTGCTTGAGGTGCTGCAAAGCCTCCATCCGCTTTTGGGCCTCTTCCTGGGAAAGGGGGCTTTTGTTGCCCTGGATCAGGATCTTTCTGCGAAGCTTGGACGAATGCACATATACCTCTACCTCCAGCAGAGAGTTTACATCGTAGGTATAGGTAATGTCTACCGCTTCCTTGCCCTTAGGGCCTGGGGGAACGGGCACAGACAATTCCCCCAGCAGAAGGTTGTTTTGGGACATACGGCTTTCGCCCTGAAGGATCTTTACGGTGATACGGGTCTGGTTTTCGTGGGCAGTGTATACGGTTTCCGTGCGGCTGACGGGGATCACGGTGTTGCGCTCAATGATAGGCAGATAATGCCCGGGCTCTTCAAAAGCGCCGTTGTCTACCATCACCTCTGTACCCAGAGTAAAAGGGCATACATCCGTCAGCACGACCTCCTGGATCTCTTTGTCCCGGACTTTCATGCCGCACTGCAAAGCCGCGCCGATGGCCACGGCTTCGTCCGGGTTTACGCCAAAGCTGGGAATGCGGCCAAAGAGCTTGGCTACGAATTTGCGTACCACCGGAGAGCGGGTTGCGCCGCCCACCAGCACCACCTGATCGATCTGCTGCAAACTGACTCCCGCGTCCTTTAAGCTGCGCTCAATGGGCTTGCGCAGCCGCTCCAGCAGGGGAGCGCAGGCCCGTTCGTATTCCTCCAAAGTCAGACGCAGAGCATGCAGCTTTCCCTGAACCGGGCAGCACAGCATGATCTCATTGCTGTGGGAAAAGGCACATTTGCAGCTTTCCGCGTTTTTGCGCAGGATGCTGCGGGTCTTAAGATCCAGAGTCTCGGGAGCGATGCCGGCGCTCTCCAAAAACAGATCGTATAACACATCAGTAAAATCTTCACCGCCGATGAAATTATCGCCGGCAATGGCGTGGACCTCCATAATGGGCTTGTACAGCTCCAAAATGGATACATCAAATGTGCCGCCCCCAAGGTCAAACACCAGATAGCGGGAGTCATTGCGCTCCGCCATGCCGTAGGCAATGGCGGCGGCCGTAGGCTCGTTGACAATGCGCACCACATTCAGCCCGGCCAATTCTCCCGCCCGTTTGGTGGCTTTGCGCTGAAGATCGTTAAAATAAGCAGGCACACTGATGATGGCATCCGTTACCGGCTCGCCCAGATAGACTTGCGCATCCTCTTTCAGGCTGCGAAGCACCAGGCTGGACAGCTCCTCCGCCCGAAGCTTCCGGCCGCCCAGATCATACTCCCGGTCGGTACCCATGCTCCGCTTAAAAACGCTGGCGCTTTCCAGAGGATAGAGCATGGCCCGCTCCTTGGCGGAACGGCCAACATAGACCGTTCCCTTGCTGTCCACGCTGACAACGGAGGGGGTCAAGGCTTCGCCCAGGCGGTTTGGGATGATCTCCGCTTTCCCGTTTCGGAAGCAGGCGACCAGAGAGTTTGTGGTGCCCAGATCAATTCCGATCAGCATTTACTTTCTTCCCTTCTTTTTCAGCCGCGCTTCACCCGCGGCAAAGTCCAGCTCATCCGGCCAGTTGCTCCGCCCGGCGGCGTACAGTTTTTTGGCATCGTCAGCATTGCCCAGGATCTCTTCGATATGGGCTTCGTAGATATCCGCATCTTTGCAGCTGGCGTATTCGCAGAAATGGCACAAAGGCAGCTGCCGGGCGCAGGCCAGCTCGGCCTTTGCTTCCTCGGCCCGGCCCAAAATGGCCAGGGCCAGGCAGCGGCGGGTGCGGTAGAGCGCTTTGTCGGTACGGTTTTGGGCCAGCTTGTCATCGAGCAGCCTGAGGGCTTTCTGAGCGGCCCCCTTGGCCGCGTCCGTCATGCCCAGATACCAGTAGACATGGGCAAGATTCAGCATAGCATGGTCATCATTCGGATCATTCTTGACACGGCTGCTCCAGATCAGCCGCTGCTTTTCATGGCTGCACTCCAGATCGTTGAGCTGAAGCCGGAAATCCTGCACCCGGTCGTAGGGCAGCTTGTGCTTGGCGGGGGCCATGGCCAGCGTAGCCTTGAACATTTTGCCCTGGAGCAGATACAGCCTGCCGCTGGCGGCCATCAGCTCAGGGTCGTCCCGGTTTGCGCGCTTCCACCGCTCCAGCACCTGCTGCGCCCGGCTCCATAGGCCGAACTGGCAGCAGATATCAAACTGCAGCTGCATAGCGCCATCATAACCGAAGCGGTCGGCAGCCTCTGCCGCAAATGCCAGGGCATCCTCATACCGCCCCATGCGGCGAAGCACCTGCGCTTTATGCTCTATGAGCCAGGTATGCTTCCGGCCGAACTCTGCCATGATCGCCAGGGCTTGCTCCAGCAGCTCCAAAGACCGGTCATAATCGCCCCGGGTGTCAGCAATGAGGGCAAGCCCGCGGTAGCCGTCCACATCGTCAGGGTCCATCTCCAGCTCTTTCAGATAATAGAGCCTTGCGCCTTCCAGATCGCCTAAGTACCGCTTGCAGGTGGCGGCATAGAAATACAGCGCAGCGGTCTTGCGGGCCTGCAGAAGCTTTTCGTAGCAGGCCAGGGCCTTGTGGGCATTGCGGTGAAGATCCTCATAATAAAGCTCCGCCATACCCTCAAGAGCAATAGGGGATTCCGGGTCAGAGGCCAGCATGGAGCGGTACATTTCGATAGCAGCTTCCTGGGATCCGCCCTGCTTCAGCACCCATGCCTTATAGCGCAGCAGGTCTTCATGCCGCTTGTCGCAAGAGAGGCCTTCGCCGATAATTCCCAAAACCGTTTTTCGGCCGCTTTCCTGGCTTAGATCCAGCCGGTTGCCGGTTAAAACGGCGATGCGGTAGTATAGCTCAGCGCTCCACATAAGGGTCTCGCCCTTTTCTACCCGATTCCGGATAGAGCGGTATGCGTCCAAAGCAGCTTCGGCATCGCTTTGCTCCCAATCTATCAGCTCGGCGCGGATAAAATCGGTAGAAATATGCTCCGGCGCTCCCATTTCCTCCAGGAAGCTCAGGATCTCGTGAACTTCCTCAAAGGCGTTGTTCCGAATCAGGATCTGCATTTTGATCACATACAGGCTCAGATCGCTGGGCTCAATGCTGATCGCCCGGTTTACAGCATCATAGGCATCCCGGTCCTGATGCATATGGTAAAGGCACAGCGCTGTGAACATTTCTGCTACCCATGCGCCGGGAGATACCTGAAGCAGCCGCTGCAGGATATTTACCGCATAGGGATAATCCCCGGATTCGTACAGGATCTTACCCATCAGCGACAGCACTTCGGTATCCTCAGGAGCTTCGGCCAATGCCTCTTCCAGCTTGGCCTTCGCTTCCTCGGTACGGCCCAGCTGCACCAGGCAATGGGCTTGCACCTGGAGCATTTCCGGGAGCCTTGCTTTGCGCTTGCGGGTCTGGTCGGTGCCGTCGTCTTCAAGCGCGCGAATAATCTGCTCCACCTGAAGCAGGTGCTCCAGGGCCAGGTCATATTTCTTGGTATTATGATAGAGCTTGCCTATGAGATTGTGGTAGGCAAAAGCATCCTCGCAGTTGGGGTCGATCTTCTGCGCCAGAGCCAGGGCATCCTCTACCCGCTCGTTCTGGGCGTAGCACCAGGCAAGCTCCAGGGCATTGTCCGTATCCTCAGGCGCTTGGGCGTACCGCGCCTCCCGGTCCAGGATCAGCTGCTCATTCCAGAGGCGCATAGTTTCGGTTATCTGGTCCGCCAAAACGGGATTTTCGCTGCTGGAGTGGATCAGCTCATAAGCAATATCCTTAGCTTCGTGATACCGCTTTTTTGCGGCCAGACATTTGGCGCTGATCCATTTGGCCTGGAAATGCTTCGGAGCGATCTCCAGAATATGGGAAGCGATCTGCTGGGCCTGCTCAGCATCGCCCTCGTCCAGGCAGATATTGGCCCATACGGTGGCCAGCAAAGGATCGTCAGGATAATCGTCCGCCAGCTGCCGGAAGCCATCCTTCCCTTCGGCCTGGCGGCCGGTTTCCATATAGAACCGAAAACGAAGGGCCTCGCCGTAGGGATGCTTTTCAGACAAGGCATCCATTTGCGCTAAAACAGAGTCCAATTCCGCCAAGGGCATCTGATTGGCCTGGGAATAGAGCCTGCGGTAGGCATCGCAATCGGCGGCGCTGCGCCCGGGGGTAAACAGCTGGTAATCCAATGCAGGGCTGAAGCGAATGCCGGAAATAACTGCGTGGTCAATAAATTCTCTGGGCCAGGCTTCGTAAAGCTCTTCCACCCGCTGGCTGAAGGTGAAGGTTTCGTCCAAAACCTTCCATACCGCCTGAGGCAGGAAATATTGCTCCATGAGGAATTGCAGCAAAGCCTCCTCTGCTGCCGGCCGGGTGTCCAGGCCAATGCATACATCGCTGCGCATCAGCTCCTGCCAGCGCGCGGGGTCAATGCGGGAGGCATAATCCCCGTACAGCCGGGCTACAGACTCCATCCAAAGCCCAACCGGGCTTTCATCCCGGGCAGAGGGCGTATCTTCCCGGTCGGCAAGGGCCAGGGCTTCTTCGTAGGCCTGGCGAAGCGCCTTGAATTCCTCAGGCTTATCCTCGGGATTCGTCTGGCGCAGCTTCTGGCGATAGGCATTTGTGATAGCGGCTTTATCCTTTGTAGGCTCGATCCCCAAAACAAACCAATCCATAGTTGATCCTCCTTGCAGCGTTTGGTTTTTATCTGTTTCTATTTAGAATTAGTATAACAAGGCAAAGCCCAAAGTGCAACACCGCATTTTCGTTGGTGATGCCCAATTTTAATATGAGCTTTTTATATACCCATTCAGAAAAGTTAGGGCGGGAGCAAAGCTCCCGCCGTCGCGATTGGGTATTATTACAGCCCTTTGGCGCTTATTGCTGCTTGCCCAGTTTGGCGAAGAAGGGGAAGGTCATGGGCCAAAGGCCGCCGCCGATGACTACCATGATAAAGTAGCGCAGGCTTCTGGCGATGAGGTGGCCGCCGCACAGAGCTTCCAGGGGGCTGCGCAGCAGCTCCTTGGCCAGCACTACCAGCACCAGGCCGCCCAGCACCTTCAGTATCTGGGCCCACCAAAGGGCTTTGGTATCAAAATGGAGCCATTTTAGATCGGCGGTGTAAACTACGATCAAGCCTACGGCGCAGCCCAGCAGGGTAAAGCCGTTCTCCCGGGCGTGTACCAGATTCTCGATGGCATCTTCTTCGTAGACCTCCGCCGGGAAGGGGTAGCGCAGCACAAAGACCAGATAAGCGATCATAATGCCCAAAAAGGAAAACAGCAGGGCATACATCACCTTGGGGGATTGCTGGGCCTTTTGGAACAGGGGATAGATCAGCAGGATCAGCGCCGTGGCGATGGCCAGGGATACCAGCACATCTGCCGGGGTATGCACCCCCAGATACATCCGGGAAAGGCCCACCAGAGCGGCTAAAAGGAGCATACCCATGCGAAGATGCTTGCTGCTTGCGCCCCGGGCGATGCCGCCGTAAAGGCCAACCGCGGTCTGGGTATGGCCGCTGGGGAAGGAATAACCCCCTGCGGCATCTTTAGAGCCGCCTACTACGGTAAAATCCGGGTCTTTTATCCAGGGGCGGGGCACACGGCAAAGAATTTTCAGGAATTGATTCAGCGCCGTGCCAAGGAAGCCAATATAAAGGATAAAATAGCCCTTGTATTTATCCACGCACCAAAATACGATCATGCCCACCGCCATGAAGATGGTTTCGTCCCCAAAGAAGGTAATAAAAGAGAAGAAAGCATCCAGAACGGGGTTGCGCAGATCTTCTAAAAGGTATAAAAATGACATATTAGCCACCCTTTGCTTCGATAATGTTAGTAGATACCGTCAAAACGGAATGCAAGCTCCCCGGAAGCTATAATATGGAGCGATCAGCACAGATAAAAGCCTACGACAGGGCCCAGGAAAATGGCAACATAGATCAGCGTGATCCAGGGCTGATAATCCACATAAAAGCCTTTGAAAGACAAGCTCCAGGGATGCTTGATAATTACCCAGCCAAATACATCGAATACAATGCAAATTCCGGCCCAGATAGCGCCTGTGATTGCGGCTTCTGACAGCGTTGGCGCAGTAAGGCCGCTCATATACAAATAGCCGAAAAGGGAGAACAGAATAATATTGTATAAAGGATGCCAGGGTTTTGTCTTCTCGTAGCCTTCGCCCATGCTTTCGCTGTCCATTGGTTTCATATGCAGCACATAAATATTAAAAACCGTATGCAAAATTCCAACAACCGTAACCAAAATATAGCAAATCCAGAACCATAACATGGACATTCCAAAGTTTTGCACGCAAATCGCCTACCTTTCTAAGCCCTTACTTTACATACTCTGCCAGCAGCTGCAGTGTGGCAAACACGCCGTCGATGTGGCTGCGCTCATAGCCGTGGCTGGCGTATACGCCGGGGCCGATAAGGCCGTGGAGGATGTCAAAGCCTGCCCGCAGGGTAGCTTCCACATCGCTGCCGTAGTAGGGGTATACATCTACGGCGTAGTCCGCCCCGGCGCGCTTGGCGGCATCGATCAGGCTGCCTACAACGCCATAGCTGTAAGGGCCGCCGGAATCCTTGGCGCAGATGGATACCTGCCGCTCGGTGCAGTTTAGGCCGTCGCCTACGCAGCCCATGTCTACGGAGATGGCTTCCGTTACCCCCTGGGGCAGGGAAGCAGAGCCGCCGTGGCCCACTTCTTCGTAAACCGTTACATGCACATAGAGCTTGCGCTTGGGCATGATGGCATTGTCTTTCAGGTATTTGGCAAAGCCCAGCAGAATGCCTACGGACAGCTTATCGTCCAGGAAGCGGCTTTTCAGGTAGCCGCTTTCGGTGCGGCGGGTGCGGGGGTCAAAGCAGACGATGTCCCCAACCTGGATGCCAAGAGCTTGGGCATCGGCGGCAGAGTTCACATCCTCGTCTAAAACCACTTCCATGGCATCAAAGCTGCGCTTGGTGTTGCTGTATTCGCCGTTGACATGCACAGATGCGTTGCAAAGCTGCAGCGTTCCCTCCATCACCTTGCCGCCGCGGGTATATACCCGCACGTTTTCCGCCTCGGCGTTGTTGGCGTTCATGCCTCCCAGAGGGGTGATCTTCAGGCGGCCGCTGCCTTTGATCTGGGCTACCATGCTGCCCAGGGTATCGGTATGAGCTGCCAGCAGCAGGGCGTTGTTTTCGTCCTCGCCCCCCAGGTCCGCAATTACGCCCCCTTTGGTAGTAATATGGGCAGCAAAGCCCAGGCTTTCAAAGGCGTTTTTTACCCAAAGGGCGGCTTTTTCCGTAAAGCCGGAGGGAGAGTCGATGGAAAGAAGCTCCCGGGCATATTCCCAGGAAAGGTCCGCATAATTCTTAGTCAGCATATTGTCCTCCTAAAATGATATAGTGCCACACGCCGGCGATCTCCCGCAAAAAATGGTTCAGCTTTACGCTGGGCAGGGAAGTAGCCGCCGGAACGCCTACAAACTCCACGCCGCAGCGCTTTGCGAACAAGCTGGAGCGGAACAGGTGATATTCGCTGGAAAGCACGCCCAGCTTTTCCGGGCGGCTTCCCGTCTTTTCTTCAATTAAGTCCAGGGAAAAATGGAGATTTTCCCAGGTAGAGGTAGCTTTATCCTCCAGCCAGATGCGCTCCGGGTCGATTCCCTTGGCTACCAGAGCCTGATACATACATTCCGCTTCCGTCATGGGCTCGTCGCTGCCTTTGCCGCCGGAAACGACGGCGATCACATCCGGGTGCTTATCCAGGTATTTGTAGGCGGCGTCGATGCGGTCCTGCAGGGATACCGACGGGCCGTCAGGGTTGACCTTTGCCCCCAGCACAACCAGGTAATCCACCTTTTCGCCGGGAGAGCCGAAGCTGGCTTTGATGATCAGCGCTTCCGTAACGCCTAGCACCAGGATACCCAGCGCCAAACAAACTGTAAAGACCATACGCACCACCTTGACCGCTTTGGGATATTTGGGAGCGAGAAAACGGCATAAGCTATAAAACAGCACCACGCCGATGAGGCACAGCAGCACCAGCGGGAGAAACCCCCGGCCGGGCAGGCTGGCAAACAGCAAGGCAAAGGCCGCCATAACAGCAACCGCTGCTGCCGATAATAGATTGAGAAATGTGTCTTTTTTCATAAAAAATTCCTCCTGGGCTTATGATAACATAAAACCCGGAGGATTACAAGTAAGGGAAGCTGCCAGATACACAGCGCAAAAAAGAAATGACCCTTGACTGCCGGACTTTCTCGTCCTTTTAATCAGCAGCCAAGGGTCATTTCCCTTCGGTCTTAGTATCTAACATCATTGGTTAACCTCGCTTTCTGCAGTTTGTCAGATCACATGCCTTCTGCCCAGTTTATCGATCTTCTTCCCGGAAAAGGAGGGCTCATCATAGGCCCTTAAAAGCTACATGCTTTTGCTGACGGTGGATCGTTTTTCTTTTAGAATCGGCTGTGATCTCGGGGCTTTCATTTTTGGAAAGCCATCAGGATTTACCTGTACATTGGTATCACCCTTTCTGACTATAGGTTATCACAAAGAAAGGGATTTTGCAATATGGAAAATTGTGCAAAACTAACGAATAAAACTTGTGCAAAGGGTAAAACTTGAGCCTTTTATACAAATATGCGTTGACGGGAGAAAGCCGGTATGGTATAGTATATGTGTTGGGCTGACACATTGCCCATAAATTCCTTCGGAAAATGCTATAATTTTGGGAATTTACGGGGTTGATTCTGGGTAAGATCCAGAGTATAATGAAAAAAACTGAATGATGGAGTTAACAGATAGAGGCGCAGTTGTCAAGAGTATCCCCTGTGGAATAGATTTTCGCAGTCGTTGCAGGGGCGAAAGGGGCCGCTGCCGAAGGAAAGCAAGGCGAAGCCTTTCCTGGGTGCGGGGACAACATCCTCCTGCCTGTCGCGAAAGCGGAGCGCTATTGTTACAAAGGAAACTCTGAACGGATCGCCGGCGGTTTCGTTCAAAGCTTCTTTTCGCTGGGGCATTCCAGAGAATGCGCCTATGCGGCAACAGCAATGCGGCTAAGCTTTCTTAGCTGCTTTTTTTATTGACCCATTACATTTTCTACAGAGAAAAGGAGATAATATTATGACTAAGAATCCTATTTTTAAGGGCGCCGCTACCGCGCTGATCACCCCTACCACTGCTGCGGGTGTAGACTATGAAGCTTTTGGCAAGCTCATCGATTGGCAGATCCAGCAGGGCATTGATGCCCTTGTGATCGCCGGCACCACCGGCGAAGGATCTACCCTGAACGACGCGGAGCATAAGGAAGTTCTGCGCTACGCCATCGAGCGCATCGCCGGCCGGGTGCCCGCCATTGCCGGCACCGGCTCTAACGATACCGCCTACGCCATCGCCATGTCCCAGTATGCCTGTGAGCTGGGCTACGATGGCCTGCTGGTGGTTACCCCTTACTACAACAAGGCCACCCAGGGCGGCCTGATTAAGAGCTTTACCGCCATTGCGGATGCTTCTACCAAGCCCTTGATCCTCTACAATGTACCCAGCCGCACCGGCTGCAATATCGAGCCTGCTACCGCCGCGGTGCTTGCCCAGCACCCCAACATTGCCGCCATCAAGGAAGCCAGCGGCAATATCTCCCAGGTTGCGGCCATTGCCAACCTGGTGGGGGAAAACATGGACATCTACTCCGGCAATGACGATCAGATCGTCCCCCTGCTGAGCCTGGGCGGCAGCGGCGTGATCTCCGTGCTGTCCAACCTGATCCCCAAGCAGACCAGCCAGATGTGCCACAAGTTCTTCGACGGCGATGTGCGCGGAAGCCTTCAGCTTCAGCTGCACTATCTGGACCTTGCCAATGTGCTGTTCTGCGAGGTCAACCCCATCCCCGTTAAGGCCGCTATGGCGGCTATGGGCTTCTGCGAAAACTATCTGCGCCTGCCCCTTACCCCCATTGAAAAGGCCCATGAAGAAAAGCTTTTGGCCATTATGGGCAACCACGGCCTGATCTGAAAGGAAATGTGTTTATGAACATTGGAATTTACGGTTACGGCAACCTGGGCCGGGGCGTGGAAAGCGCCATCGCCCAAAACCCGGATATGCGCCTGGTGGCGGTGTTTACCCGCCGGGCCCCTGAGAGCCTTTCCATCGCTACCCCCGGCGCGCAGGTAGTCAGCGCCGCCCAGGTAGAGCAGTGGAAGGATAAGATCGATGTTATGATCATTTGCGGCGGCAGCGCTACCGACCTGCCCGCTATGACCCCCGCCCTGGCAAAGCATTTCTGCGTAGTGGATTCCTATGATAACCATTCCAGCATCCCGGCACATTTTGCCGCTGTAGATTCCGCCGCTAAGGCTGGGGGCAAGGTGGCCTTGATCTCCTGCGGGTGGGACCCGGGTATGTTCTCCCTGAACCGGCTCTACGCCGGGGCTTTGCTGCCGGAGGGTAACGACTATACCTTCTGGGGCCGGGGCGTAAGCCAGGGCCATTCCGATGCCATCCGCCGCATCCCCGGCGTGGTGGATGCCCGGCAGTATACCGTTCCCGTGGAAGAAGCCCTGGAGCAGGTGCGCAGCGGCCAAAACCCGGAGCTGACTGCCCGGCAGAAGCACAAAAGAGAGTGCTATGTGGTGGCCCAGGAGGGGGCAGACCTGGAGGCTATCCGCCAGGCCATCGTTACCATGCCGGCATACTTTGCCCCCTACGATACTACCGTAGAGTTTATCACCCTGGAGGAAATGCGCAAAAACCATGCCCAGCTTCCCCATGGCGGCAGCGTGATCCGCACCGGCGTTACCGGCAAGGACGGCTGCCACAAGCAGGTGATCGAGTATAAGCTGACCCTGGATTCCAACCCCGAATTTACCGGCTCTGCGCTGGTAGCCTACGCCCGGGGCGTATACCGCAAGGCGGCCAAGGGAGAAACCGGCTGCGTAAGCGTGTTTGATTTTTCCCCTGCGGAGATCTCTCCCCTGAGCCGGGAGCAGATGCTCTCGCATATGCTGTAAAACTTAGGAGAAGAGCATGATCTGTGAAAATATTGGGGTGAACGATGCCGGGCATCTTACCTTTGCGGGCCAGGATACCCTGTTTTTGGCCCGGCAGTACGGCACCCCTGTGTACCTGATGGATGAAGAGCGCATCCGTTATAACTGCCGGCTGTATACCCAGGCCATTGCCGAAGCTTTCGGCCCCGGCTCCGGGGCCCACTATGCCAGCAAGGCCGCCAGCTTCAAGCATATCTACCGCATCATGGCCCAGGAGGGCATGGGGGTGGATCTGGTTTCCCCCGGCGAGATCGCTACCGCCGCGGCAGCGGGCTTTCCTATGGAGCATAGCTGCTTCCACGGCAACAACAAGACCGATTGGGACATTGCCTACGCTATGGATATGGGCGTGGGCTGCTTCGTGGCTGACAGCATTACCGAGCTGGAGGCCATCCACGCCCAGGCAAGCAAAAGAGGTAGGCGCCAGAAGGTGCTGCTGCGCCTGACCCCGGGCATCGACCCCCATACTTACGAGGCGGTGGCTACCGGCAAGGTGGACAGCAAGTTCGGCGTTGCCATCGAGACCGGCCAGGCAGAGGGCTTTGTAAAGGCCGCCCTGGAGCTGCCCGGCCTGGAGCTGCTGGGCTACCACTGCCATGTGGGCAGCCAGGTGTTCGACAGTGAGGGCAGCGTATACCATGACGCGGCGGATATTATGATGGCCTTCGCCGGGGCTATCCAGGCAAAGTACGGCTTCCGTATGGAAGTGCTGGATATTGGCGGCGGCTACGGCGTGCGCTACACCGAGAGCGACCCTTATGTGGACATTCCCGCAAACCTGAATGCCCTGGCGGCCCATCTGCGGGCCTTGGCCCAAAAGCTGGGCATTGCCATGCCCAAGGTATGGTTTGAGCCGGGCCGCAGCATCGTTGCGGACGCGGGCATGACCCTTTACACCGCCGGAACGGTAAAGCGTATCCCGGGCTATAAGAACTATGTAAGCGTAGACGGCGGCATGAGCGATAACCCCCGCTTTGCCCTTTACGGCTCTGCCTACACGGTGCTGAGCGCAGGGCGCATGGGTCAGCAGGCCCAGGAGCGCTTTGATGTAGTAGGCCGCTGCTGCGAAAGCGGCGATGTGATCCAGCCGGATGTGGCGCTGCCCCAGCCCCAGCGGGGGGACATTCTGGCGGTATGCACTACCGGCGCCTATAACTATTCTATGGCTTCCAACTATAACCGCATCCCCCGGCCTCCCATTGTTATGCTTAGCGGCGGGGAAAGCTATGTTGCCGTCCGCCGGGAGACCCTGGAAGACCTGCTTAGCTGCGATGTATAACACCAAGGGCAAATACTGGCTGTATTTCCTGTTTGGCCTGTACGCCGGGGTTATGCTGTGGCTGCTCCTTGGCCGCAGCAGCATGGATACCGGGGAAGACTATTGGCTTCAGGTCAGCCGCAATATCAGCTGGCAGCCCCTGCGTACGGTGCGCCATCAGCTTGGCCTGCTGGGCTCCCGGCAGAGCTGGGTGGCCCGGTTCGCGGCGAGAAACCTGGCGGGCAATGTGGTCCTTTTTATACCCCTGGGGCTTATGCTGGGCCTGGTATGGCCGAAGCTGAAAGGGCTTTGGCCCACGCTGGCAGCCTGCGCCGGGATCATTGTTTCGGTAGAGCTTACCCAGCTGCTTACCCTCCGAGGCGTGGCGGATACGGACGATCTGCTGCTGAATCTGCTGGGCTGCGCTCTGGGCTGCGGCCTGCAAAAGTGGCTATGGGCAAAAAGATCCAATTCTTAAAAGCACAGGAAGCATTCCTGTGCTTTTTTGTTTGCGGTGGAGGGACAGCCGCAAAAAAACGGGGAAAATGTCGTTTTAGTGGTTGACAAATGGGCAATCTTATGCCAATATATGGGGGAGGGAATGAAATTTAAACACAAGATATTGTGTTTCCCCAGGCAAATACCCCATAATAGTTTTGCTTTTGCCTGTTTTTGGGGTAAAGTGGCCGATTTGAGGCATAAATGGGGAAAAAGAGAAAGGGTGCATTACAATGATTCGCAGTATTATCAAGCGGGACGGCCGCGTAGTGCTCTATGAACAGGGCAAGATCGCCGCAGCCATCCTGCGTTCTATGGAAGCTTCCCACTCCGGCGATGCCATGGACGCCGCCAGAGTTGCCGACCATGTCCAGCGGGATCTGGAGGCCAGATTTACCGACCAGGCCCCCAACATCGAGGCCATTCAGGATACCGTAGAGCAGCAGCTCATGAACCACGGCTTCAACGATGCCGCCAAGGCCTACATCCTCTACCGGGCCAACCGTACCCGGGCCAGAGAGGCCAACACCGGCCTGATGCGCACCATCGACGAGATCACCAACATCGATGCCCGCATCAGCGATATGAAGCGGGACAACGCCAACATCGACGGCAACACCGCCATGGGCAGCATGCTGCAGATCGGCGCTGCCGGCGCCAAGGCCTACAACGAGATGTATCTGCTGCGCCCGGAGCATGCCAAGGCTTACCGGGAGGGCGACATCCACATTCACGACTTTGATTTCTACAGCCTGACTACCACCTGCTGCCAGATCGACATTCTCAAGCTGTTCCACGGCGGCTTCTCCACCGGCCATGGCTACCTGCGCGAGCCCCAGAGCATCCAGAGCTATGCCGCCCTGGCTGCCATCGCCATCCAGTCCAACCAGAACGACCAGCACGGCGGCCAGTCCATCCCCAACTTTGACTACGGCATGGCCGAGGGCGTTGCCAAGACCTACCGCAAGGCCTTTAACCGCCGCCTGAGAGATGCTACCGAAGACCTGATCGGCTCTGACGACGAAGCCGAAGCCGTTTCCGCTCTGATCAAGGGCGTAGAAAATGAGCTGGGCGAAACTGCCCGCCTGGAGAATACCAAGGCCTTTACCGATGCCCTGGCCGCCGCCCTGGTAGAGAGCTATAACATCTCCCAGGCGGATGCCCAGCGTCTGGTATCCCGGGCCCAAAAGCGGGCCTGGGCCAAGACCGACCGGGACACCAAGCAGGCCATGGAGGGCTTTGTTCACAACCTGAACACTATGCACTCCCGCGCCGGCGCCCAGACCCCCTTCTCCTCCATCAACTACGGCACGGATGTTTCCCCGGAAGGCCGCATGGTCATCCGCAACATCCTGCTGGCTTTGGATGCCGGCCTGGGCCACGGCGAGACCTGCATCTTCCCCATCCACATCTTCAAGGTAAAAGAGGGCGTTAACTACAACGAAGCCGACCCCAACTACGATCTGTTCCGCCTTAGCTGCAAGGTCAGCGCCCGCCGCTTGTTCCCCAACTATACCTTCCTGGATGCCCCGTTTAACCTGCAGTACTATGTCCCCGGCCGCCCCGAAACCGAGGTAGCCACCATGGGCTGCCGTACCCGGGTCATGGGCAATGTGTTCGACCCCACCCGGGAGATCTCCTTCTCCCGCGGCAACCTGAGCTTTACCTCTATCAACCTGCCCCGCCTGGCCATCGAAAGCCAGGGCGACGAGAAGCTGTTCTATGAAAAGCTTCAGGGCATGCTGGAGCTGGTTGCCCAGCAGCTGCTGGACCGCTTTGAGATCCAGGCCAGCAAGCATATCTACAACTATCCCTTCCTCATGGGCCAGGGCGTGTGGCTGGACAGCGACCACCTGAGCATCCATGACGATCTGCGGGAGGTTTTGAAGCACGGCACCCTGTCCATCGGCTTTATCGGCCTGGCAGAGACCCTTACCGCCCTCTACGGCCAGCACCACGGCCAGAGCGAGGACATCCAGGCCAAGGGCAAGGAGATCCTGGGCTTTATGCGCAAGTTCTGCGACGATAAGTCCCAGGAGCTGAAGATGAACTTCTCCCTGCTGGGCACCCCTGCCGAGGGCCTTTCCGGCCGCTTCATCCGCATGGACCAGAAGCGCTACGGCAAGATCAAGGGCGTTACCGACCGGGAGTACTATACCAACTCCTTCCATATCCCCGTATGGTATCCCATCTCCGCCTATGATAAGATCCGTTTGGAAGCGCCCTACCATGCCCTGTGCAACGCCGGCCATATCAGCTATGTGGAGCTGGACGGCGATACTGCGAGAAATGTGGAAGCTTTCGAGTCCATCGTGCGCTGCATGCACGATTTCGGCATCGGCTACGGCTCTATCAACCACCCCGTAGACCGTGACCCCATCTGCGGCTATGTGGGCATCATCGGCGATGTCTGCCCCCGCTGCGGCCGCCATGAGGGCGAGATGATCCCCCAGGAAAAAATCGACGAGCTTAAGAGAATGTACCCGGAAATGCCTGCATTCCAGGGTATCGAATAAGGAGGTAACACCATGACTGTTAAGAGCAACAACGAAAAAATGGGTCAGGGCGTAGGCTTCGAGCGTATCCGCCGTATCACCGGCTATCTGGTGGGTACCATGGATAAGTGGAACGACGCCAAGCGCGCCGAAGAGCGGGACCGTGTAAAGCACAGCCTGCAAAAGCAATGATCTATCTGTCCGGAATCGCCGGGGACTCCATTGTGGATGGCCCCGGCATTCGCACCACCTTTTTTGCCCAGGGCTGCCCTCACCGCTGCCCTGGCTGCCATAATCCGGAAACCTGGCCCTTTGCCGGGGGCACGGCTATGGACACGCAGGAGCTGGTTGCGATCGTGAAAAACAATCCCCTTTGCCGGGGCGTTACCTTCTCCGGCGGCGAGCCTTTTGCCCAGGCGGAGGGCTTTTTGGAGCTGGCCCGGGCGCTGAAGGGGGAGGGTTACGAGGTAGCCAGCTATACGGGCTACACCTTTGAGCAGCTCCTGAGCGGTACGCCGGAGCAAAAGGCCCTTTTGGAAGAAATCGATGTGCTTATCGACGGGCCTTTCCTGCTGGCCCAGAAGAGCCTGGAAATTTCCTTCCGGGGCAGCCGTAACCAGCGTATCCTGGATGTAAAGCAGAGCCTGGCAGAGGGCAGGGCGGTAAGCATCCGATCCGGCCGCTGGCTGGGAGAATACTAAAACCAGAAAATACCGGCGGCCAAAAGCATGGCCGCCGGTCAGAGTGTCGATAAAGCCCCAAACCGTCAAAATGCAATTTTGAGCAGTTTGGAGCGAATTTCCAGAACTGTAGCTTGTTTTAAACAAAACACTTGCTTAAAATGCAGCGAAAAAGCTTGCTTCGCAAGGCATTTTGACTTACTGCGCAAACCGCCCTCTACCGTACCACCTGTACGCCGACGAGTGCGGTTTGCTTGTCTTTGTGGCTTTCTCGACCTCGGTCAGTCTGTCGAAAAATACTTTTTCGACAGACTGACCGGCGGCCAAAAGCATGGCCGCCGGTGTTCTTTTTCAGGGGGGATGGGAAGGGCTTTCTGTGGGCAAAATATACAGATAATCACAAAAAATATTTTGTTTCCTAGCCAAGCAGACAAATGTAAAAAAAAGTCGAAATAGGGCTGGAAAGTGGAAAAAAATGTGTTACAATATATGCGTGACGCAATGCCCTGAAATCTGATTTCGTATATGGAAGAAGGAGAACATAACTATGTCCAACACCGTTACACCTTCCGCTTTCTTTAACCCCGATACCCAGGAAGCCCATCTGTCCCTAATCGCCTGCCCCGGCGCAGAAGAGATCACCAACCTGATCGATAAGCACCTGGTCTGCTGGGCCAGAGAGGTGGGTATGGATACCGATACTTTTGTTGTCGGCTGCGATTGCCCCCGTTTCCAGAACGGCGATGCCAAGGGCCTGGTAAAGGCTTCTGTCCGCGGTGACGATATCTTTATCGTGTGCGACCCCGGCAACTATGCTATGACCTACAACCTTTTCGGCTACGAGAACCATATGTCTCCCGATGATCACTTTGCCAACCTCAAGCGCCTGATCCAGGCTGTGGCCGGCCGGGCCCACCGCATCAGCGTGATTATGACCAGCCTGTACGGCGGCCGTCAGCACCGCAGAATGGTTCGTGAGAGTCTGGACTGTGCCGTGGCCCTGCAGGAGCTGCAGGCTATGGGCGTTGCCAATATCATTACCTTTGACGCCCACGATCCGCGCATGATGAACGCCGTGCCTCTGATGAGCTTCGATAATGTCATGCCCACCTATCAGGTGCTGAAAACTCTGCTCAAGCACATTCCCGAGCTGAGCTTCGATAAGGACAGCTTCATGGTCATCAGCCCCGACGAAGGCGCTATCAACCGCAATATGTACTTCTCCAGCGTGCTCAGCTGCAACCTGGGTATGTTCTACAAGCGCCGCGACTATACCCGTGTAGTCAACGGCCGCAACCCCATCGTTGCCCATGAGTACCTAGGCGAGAGCGTAGAGGGCAAGACCGTGTTTATCGCTGACGATATCATCGCTTCCGGCGAAAGCATGCTGGAAGTAGGCCGTGAGCTGAAGAAGCGGGGCGCCAAGCGCATCATCGCCAACGCTACCTTCCCCCTGTTTACCAGCGGCCTGGACAAGTTTGACGCCGCTGTGGAGGAGGGCGTGCTTACCGCCGTGCTGGGCACCAACCTTACCTACCGCAAGCCTGAGCTGCTGAAGCGGGATTGGTATTTCGATGTAGACTGCTCCAAGTACGCAGCCTATTTCATAGCCGCCATCAACCACGATATGTCCGTAAGCTCCATTATCGACCCCATTAAGAAGATCGAAGCCCTTTTGGCTAAGAGATAATATTTGGCCCTATGGAAAGCCAGCCTGAAAGTTTTCTTCAGGCTGGCTTTTGTTTTTAGCAAGGCTAAGATTTAAGGTAGCAAAAGTAGCAACACTACATTTTATGCTAGCAAATCTAGCAACACTACAAATATTGTAGCAAATGTAGCAAAGGAAAAAGAAAAAGAAAATACAAAGGAAATAGAAAATGCAAAGGAAAAAGAAAAGGAGAGTGCGAAAGAAAAAGAGTAGATGTATTTATGGGAGCGCCAATGGGCAGCGTTCAAAAAGGCCAGCCGGAAAAATTTTTTCGGCTTTGCCAGGCGCCCGCGCCTCTTTTTTACAAAAAGGCGTTGATATTCCGATCTTTTTGAGGTGTCAGGGTATGAAAAAACAGGGCAGGGGGGGACCCTTGACATTCGCACATTTGTGTGATAATATATAACCAAACAAATATTCGCCAAGGAGTTAAGCCATGGAAAAGCCGCGCAGTTATATCGCCATCGACCTAAAGTCGTTTTACGCATCCCAGGAATGCGTGGATCGGGGGCTGGATCCGCTAACGACCAATCTGGTTGTGGCCGATATTTCCCGCACGGAAAAAACCATCTGCCTGGCGGTTACCCCAAGCATGAAGGCTTTTGGCGTGCCGGGCAGGCCCAGGCTGTTCGAGGTGGTGGAGAGGGTGGCCTCCATCAACGCCCAGCGCAAGGCTCTTGCTCCCGGCGGCAAGTTTGCGGGAAGCTCCTGCCAGGCGCCAGAGCTTCGCAGCGACCCTTCTTTGGCCCTGGACTACATTGTTGCCCCGCCCAGAATGGCCGCTTATATGGCCGCCAGCGCCCGGGTGTACGGCGTATACCTGCGCTTCGTAGCGCCGGAGGATATTCATGTCTATTCGGTGGACGAGGTGTTTATCGATGCCACGGCCTACCTGAAAACCTACCGCATGACCGCCCAGGAGCTGGCCCGGGCTATGATCCGGCAGGTGATGGAGCTTACGGGGATCACCGCTACCGCCGGCATAGGGCCAAACCTATACCTTTGCAAGGTGGCTATGGACATTGTGGCCAAAAAGATGGAGCCGGATGCCTGGGGGGTGCGCATGGCGGAGCTTACCCAGCTGAGCTACCGGCAAATGCTTTGGGAGCATAGGCCCCTTACGGACTTTTGGCGCATTGGGCCGGGGATCAGCCGCAAGCTGGAGGGCCGGGGGCTGTTTACTATGGGGGATGTGGCCCGCTGCTCTTTGGCCTGCCCGGAGCTGCTGTTTAAGCTTTTTGGGGTGAACGCCCAGTTTCTTATCGACCATGCCTGGGGCTGGGAAAGCTGCACCATCGCCGATATCAAGGCCTACCAGCCCCGTTCCAGCTCCTTAAGCAGCGGCCAGGTGCTCAGCTGCGCCTACGATTGGGCAGGGGGGAGGCTGATCGTCCAGGAGATGGCGGACGGCCTGGTGCTGGAGCTGATGGCCAAGGGGCTGGAAACCGACCAGATCGTGCTTACCCTGGGCTACGACCGCCAGAGCCTGGAAACCGCGGTTGTGGCGGAAAAATATGCCCACCAGCTGACAAAAGACCACTACGGCCGCACCGTTCCCAAAAGCGCCCACGGCAGCGTGAACCTGGGGAGCTTCAGCGCTTCCGGCGCTGCCATTTCCCAGGCTATTTTGGAGCTGTATGGGCGCATTGCCCAAAAGGATCTGCTGATCCGCAAGGTGACTCTTACCGCCAACCATACCCGCCGGCGGGGGATGGAGGAAGCTGAGCAGCTGGATCTGTTTGGGGCATATATTCCCCGGGAGGAAAAGCGGCAGCAGGCGGTGCTGGATATTCGCAGCCGTTTTGGCAAAAACGCCCTGGTGCGGGGTATGAACCTGCAGCAGGGGGCTACTGCCATGGCCAGAAACGCCCAGATCGGAGGCCACCGGGCATGAGCCGCTACGAGGATATTTTGCATCTGCCCCGGCCTGCTCCGGCGGTAGAGCCGGCGCCCTGGCAGCGGGGGGCGCAGTTTTCCCCCTTTGCGGCCCTTACGGGGTTTGACCAGGTGGTAGCCGAGGAAGGCCGCCTGACGGATAGCCCCATAGAGCTGGGGGAGGATGCCAGGCTTGCTTTGGATGCTGCCCTGGCCCGGCTGAAGGAAAAAGAGGGGGAGCGCCCCCAGGTGGTGCTTACCTGGTTTTGCCCGGATAGCCGCAAGGCCGGGGGCAGCTATATTACGAGCCTGGGCAGGCTGAAAAAGCTGGACGAAGCCCGGCAGCTGCTGGTTTTAACCTCCGGCGAGGAGATCCCTCTGGGGCAGCTCTTCTTTGTGCAGGAGCCTGCAGCCGGGGCAGAGGATTAGGCGGGCTAAACAGTAACCAGCCACCGAAAACACTGTCATTGCGAGGACGGCTACGCCGTCCGTGGCAATCTCCTGGAGATACCCAAGGAATAAGATATCAGATAGGCTTCGCTGAAGCCCATATTACATATCTCTTGTCCTACATCTGGTTTGGAGGTAAGATTGCTGCAGACAGCGCCCCTTCGCCTGGCATGGAAAGATTGGCGGGATGTGTTGACAATTTCGCCCATGGCTGTTACCATTGGGGAAGAAAAACGCCGCCTGGCGGCAGACGGGAGCGTGAAAAACCGTGACAAAGGAAGAACTTTTGAAGCTCTCCCCCGGGGAGCTTGTGGATCTGGGCATCTGCCCTACCTGCTTCAACCGGGAAACCGGCGGCGCGCTGTACGGCAGCAACGCCGATAAGCTGCTCTACCAGGATGAGGACATTGAGTGCTTCTTCGTAGGTAACCCCAGAGCCCCGGGGCATATGTGCATTTCCACAGTAAAGCACTATCACGACATGAGCGAAGCCCCGGATATTGTCAACGAGAAGATCGTCCGCTTTGCCAAGCGCTTTATGGGCATCCTTTGCCAGGTGTACGGCTGCGAGAGGGTGTATCTTTGCACCATGTGCGACGGGCCCAATAACCATTACCATATCCAGCTCATTCCCCGCTATCCCCAGGAAAAACGGGGCAGCGGCAACTTTGTAAAGCCCAGAAAGGCCTATGTTTTTGACAAAGAAAAGTTTGACACCGTAAGAAACCTGATTGCGCAATATGCTAGGGAGATGTGAACCGCCCCGGGGCTTTTGCGTTTTTTGAGAAAACGAATGCACGCAACCTCCGGTTGAGTGAAAAATCCCCATTCGGTTGCGTGGTTTCGGCCGAAAACAACCGTTGAGCCATTCACAAGGAGCATTTTACCGGCTATAATAAGGCCATCAACAACAAGGAGGCAATAGCAATGGAAATGACAATTGGCAAAAGGATCGCCGCTCTGCGGCGGGAGAAGAATTTGAAGCAGGATGACCTGGCGCAGATTTTGGAGGTCAGTCCCCAGGCGGTAAGCAAGTGGGAGAATGATCAGACCTGTCCCGACATAAGCTTGCTGCCCCTGCTGGCAAAAACATTGGGCATTAGTGTAGATGAGCTGCTCTCCGGCAAGCAGGAAACACAGCCTACGGTAACCTATGTGCCGGAGCAGCAGCGCAAGGACATTAAGGATATGATGCTGCGCATCGCAGTGGTTTCCGGCGATGGAGATAAGGTGCGTATAAACCTGCCGATGGCGCTTGTGCAGGCGGCAATGGATATGGGCTTAGAGCCGCCTCAGTTTTCCGGCAACGATGCGCTGAAAGAGGTCGATTGGGCGCAGATCATGGAGCTTGTTCGCCACGGCGCTGTGGGCAACCTGGTAGAGGTCGAGTCGGCAGATGGGGATACAGTTCGCATCTTTGTGGAGTAAGCTATGAAGATTGTTGTAAAAAGCAAGGATGGGCCAAAGCTTCGCATTCCAATTCCTACAGGAATTGTGTTCAACAGATTTACGGCGGCCTTTGCCCCCAAATATCTGAAGAAACAAGGCTTGAATGTAACAAAAGAGCAGGCAGTTGCCTTTGTGAAAGCGCTGAATCAATACCGCCGCAAGCATCCTGAGTGGGTATTGGTGGAAGCGCAAAGCTCAGATGGGGAGCGTGTGGAAATTAAACTCTAAAACAGATGCGCAATAAAAAATAGCGCGGTTTCTCCCAGAAATATAGAAAAACAAAAACCAGTTGAGCGCGAAACTCAACTGGTTTTGTCTTTTTTATTAAGCCTCCAACATTTACCTAGTTCTAGGAATCAGGCGCCGGGGATTTTTTGTGTGCAGCTTATTCGCCTGCGGTGGTGTCTGCGGGAGTGGTATCGGCAGCGGCTTTGGCCTCTTCATAGGTGGGGATGTCGTCCTTCTTCAGGCAGGTCTTGCAGGGACGGTTCTTGTTGGCGGCAAAGGCCTCGTCCACACTGCCCTGGATCAGCTCAGCGCTGTTGCCCAGGTGCTGGCAGTCAGCATGGGTGTGGAATACACCGCCGGACTTGGTCCAGTATACATCGCCCTCGATGTAGTTCTGGTAGTGCTGCAGGTCTTCCTGGGATACGGGGTTCCACTCGTAGCTGACCAGACCGCCGATCAGCAGAGCCACAACGGCAGCGACGGTGGCGATGGTCTTGCTCTTCTTGTCCAGATTCTTGTTGGTCAGGACCAGAATGATGAAGGGCAGGAAGGCGACGATAGCCATGATGAAGCCAAGGTTGTTCCACAGCCAGAACTTCAGCTTGTTCTTCTCGCTGGCAGGATCGTAGTCGTTAGCCTTCTTCCACATCAGGGAGCCGGCGATCACACAGCCCAGATCCAGGACCAGAGCGATAACAGCGTTCACCAGGGGGGACAGGAAGGGGAGGTTGATCTTCTGGGTCAGGAGCAAAAGGGCCAGAACTTCAAAGCCAATGGCCAGCACCCACAGGATCACAGCGCCGACACGAAGGCCGGTAGCATTGCCTACGGGAGCAGCTTTCTTAACGGTTGCGTTCTTAGCGGACTTGGCAGATACCTGCTTGCCGCTGCTGGCGGATACGATTTTTTGGTTTTTCTTTTTTTCAGCCATGGTGAATCTCTCCTCTTTTTGGAATAAGTACACCTCCATTATACCGCAATTCGTTCAATATGCAAGTATATTTTTAAGAATTTCCACAAACGATTGACTTTTTTGGGAAAATCATGCATAATGAATGTATAATTTATAGAAAAGGAGTTTTTTCGTCATGGATATTGAAAAACTGTTGGGCGAGCTGCTTAGCTCCGATTCCCTCAAGGGCCTTAGCAAGGCCTCCGGCGCTTCCAAGAAGGATGTTAAAAAGGTAGTTTCCGAGGTGCTTCCCAGCCTGCTGGGCGGCGCGAAGGAGCAGGCTGAGGGCAGCGATACCGCCGAGGGCTTTACCCAGGCTCTGAGCGATCACGCCAAGGCAGATACCTCCGACATCAAGGGCTTTTTGAAGAATGTCGACCTGGAAGACGGCGCCAAGATCATCGGCCATCTGCTGGGCGGCAACCAGGAGAGCACTACCAAGGCTGTTTCCGAGAAGACCGGCGTTTCCGCCAAGAAGACCGGCAACATCCTTTCTTCCATCGCTCCTCTGCTGATGAGCCTGCTGGGCCAGCAGACCGGCTCTGACAACAGCGGCGCCGGCGTAGGCAACCTTATGGGCAGCCTGCTGGGCGGCGTGGATCTTTCCAGCCTGCTGGGCGGCCTGCTGGGCAAAAAGCCTGCCAGCTCCGGCAATTCCTCCAGCTCCGGCAAGAAGAAGGACAGCCTGGGCACCATGGTTGGCGGCCTGCTGAAGAAGCTGTTTAATAAGAAGTAATAGCCATACATAAAGCAGGCCGCAATTCTTTGCGGCCTGCTCAGTCTGTCGAAAAAGAATTTTTCGACAGACTGTCAGAGGTCGAGAAAGCCACAAAGACAAGCAAACCGCACTCGTCGGCGTACAGACGGTACGGTAGAGGGCGGTTTGCGCAGTAAGTCAAAATGCCTTGCGAAGCAAGCTTTTTCGCTTCATTTTAAGCAAATGCTTT
>JAFSBW010000080.1 GCA_017437095.1 Oscillospiraceae bacterium | reverse complement strand
TCGTCGGCGTACAGGTGGTACGGTAGAGGGCGGTTTGCGCAGTAAGTCAAAATGCCTTGCGAAGCAAGCTTTTTCGCTGCATTTTAAGCAAATGCTTTATTTGAAAATAGCTTCAATTCTAAAAAATCGCCCCAAACTGCCCAAAATTGCATTTTGACGGTTTGGGGCTTTATCGACACTCTGAAATCCGTGCCGGAATGCTTTCCGGCACGGCTTTTTTGTATAAATGGAAAGCGTGTTGAGAACCGACCCGCCTTGATTTATCCCCGGCAGGGGATTATAATATAGGTAAGAAATCCACATTCTAGGAGGAGCTTATGGCTAACACAGTTGCCCATTTGGCGGTTGCCAGCAGGGTTTTAGAGCAGTGGCCGGGATTGGCCGGCAATGAGGAAGCTTTCTACTTGGGAAGCCTTGCGCCGGATACCGTAGGCAGCAAGCCCGGCTGCACCCGGGAGGATAAAAAGCGGGTGCATCTGCGCCAGGGCATCCGGGATGCCCAATGGCTGGAAGCGGAGCAGATGGCGCTGTTTCAAAGCAGAGTAAGCAGCTTTGTCAGCCAATACATTGCCCCCGTCCAGGGTAGCCAGCGGGATTTTAACCTGGGCTACCTGGTGCATTTGCTCACGGATGCCTGGAACCATAGGACCATCCGGCAGAGCTTGCTGAAGCAGGCCAACGCCCGGGGCGTTTTGGAGGCGGACAGAGAGTTTTTCTGCATGGTAACCAACGACCTGGAAGCCCTGGACAACTATCTGCTCACCGAAGAGCCGGCCCTGGGGGAGATTCTGGACGGGATCTTGCGCCGGGAGGTAGAATATGCCCTGCCCGGCTGGATCGAAAAAGAATACATCCGCTGCAGCATCCAATGGTGGAAAAACACCTATTTGGGAAACATTCAGCAAAGGCAGCTCAAATACATCAGCCAGGGCGATATCACCGAATTTGTAGACATTGCCACCCGGCAGATCCTCGCCGAACTTAAGGAATTGATATAAACCGCCGCAATATAAGGAGGCGAATTGGATGGGGAAAATAGACGAATTTGAGCTAAAGCTGATCCGGCAGGGAATGACAGATGAAGACCTTGCGGAGTATGAAAAGCTGCTAAAGCGAGTGCGGGGGAATTTTGCCAAACGGCAGCATTGCTATACGACCGCCATACAGTTCCCCAGCTATAATGCAGAGCAGGCACTAAAGTTAATACAATATGGCCTTGAAAAATTTGAGGACGGTTGGTTTTCTACATACACATCCTATTTGTATATGGGCCATATCTGTGAAGGGATAAGCAATTATCAAAAAGCTTTTGAATCTTACTTTCTGGCAAAAGAAGCGCTTGGATCTGACCATCCTGAGTATGTTGCAGAATTGTCAAAAGAGCTTATGTGGATGAAGCTGCATGTGGATTCTTTCCATTACTCGGTAGAATTAGAGGAGTACTTCTCCTGCTATAGAAACACCAGCGATTTTTCAAAATCCCTTGTAAATTCGGAATTTAAGGGTGCGGTTGCTGCTACAGTGATTTCTCTGCACTGGGGCAGGCTTGACGAAGCACGGAAATGCCTGGAAAAGGCCAAAGAAATATGCAAACCGAATTATGTGGGAAAGCTGCAAGATTTTCTGGCTGCTCATAGCTTCCAAGAAGCCTTGGCTGCTACCCCTGAGGCGGTGGTTTTCATCCATGCGCTTAAAATATAGTTTTTTGAAAAATGAAAAAGCAGCCGCTGGCCAAATGGCCGGCGGCTTTGCTATTTTGGGGGAAAATTACTTGCGCAGGGCCTTGCGGATCACGGGTACGATCAGCAGGGCAATGCCGCCGCCAATGAGGGCGGTGATCAGCTGGGGCCAGCTGAAGGTAGCGGGCAGCATCTTCAGCATAGGGGGCTTGAGCATGCCGGATTCCAGCAGGCCCTTGGACAGCACGCCGCAGATCAGCCATACCACGATGGCGTACAGAGTAGCAAACTTGGCGGCGGCAGCTGCCAGCCAGGCCAGGATCTGGCGCAGGATATTCTTGCTGCTCTTGCCGGCTACAAAGTACAGCACAACTACAAACACGCTGTTGCCCACCATGATGGCGGGAACGGTAAGGATCTGGGGCGCAATACCCAGCAGATAAGCCAGCACCGGGGAGATGACGGCAACGGTAATGCCGCTGGTAAGGCCGGCCACCAGCACGGTAACCGCCAGCACGGCGTTTACGCAGGAGCCGGTAACCAGCTGGCCCGCGGGCTTGGTAATAGACTGCAGCGCTACCAGCAGAGCCAGCATAACTGCGGTTTCGGTGATCCACAAAAGCTTTTTACGCATAACAATAACCTCTTTCTTTTTTTTGCGCTTATTCCTTGCTGATAACGCCGGAGTAAGCGGTTTTTACGCTAACGCCGGTCAAGCCGCCGATCTTGCCCGCCAGGGCGGAGATGGCGTTTTGGGGCGCATCCAGGGCAATGGAGATAATGCTGATGCCCCGCTTATGGTAGGGGATGCCCATCCGGCCGATGATATAGCGGCCGTTTTCGTGCAAAAGGGCGTTCAGGGGCTGGACAGAATCCAGATCTTCTACAATGATGCTCATAACGGCTACCCGAGTTTCCATAAATGCGCCTCCTAAAATTGAAAAATTGCGGCTGACCTCCAAAAGGTGCAGCCGCAGTAAGCCCTATAGAAAAACCATAGGGAAGGTTACTGTATGCCCACCTTTCACGCAGCCTTGGCTTAATGTCAGGTCGATCTTGTAATATTACCGGGCAGGCTGCCCAATGGGCTTGGGCAGCCTGCGCAGGGATGCTTAGTCATTAAAGCCTACGCGGGCGCTGTAGGTAGTATGCAGCAGCTCGTGGGCCTTGTGGGAATTGGGAGCGCCCAGGAACTCCTCGTACAGCTTCTGCACCTGGGTGTTGTTGTGGGACTGGCGCAGGTGCTGGCGCTCGTCTTCGCTGTACAGCGCAGCGGCGCGCTTGGCGCGGTAGGTATCCTGGATGTCGTCATCCTCGTTGGGCAGGAAGCAGGAGCGCACCAGGGGCTGGCCGCCGCCGGAGATACAGCCGCCGGGGCAGCCCATGATCTCGATAAAGTGGTACTTGGACTTGCCTGCGCGGATATCGTCCAGCAGCACCTTGGCGTTCTTCATGCCGTGGGCAATGGCCACATTCACGGTCATGCCGTTGATGTCGATGGAAGCTTCCCGGATGCCCTCGAAGCCGCGAACAGCCTCAAACTTGATGGCCTCATGCTCCTTGCCGGTAAGCACAAAGTATACCGTACGCAGAGCGGCTTCCATAACGCCGCCGGTCACGCCGAAGATAACGCCGGCGCCGGTGTACTCGCCCATGAGATCCTGGTCAAACTCCTCGTCGGGCAGACGGGTGAACAGAATGCCGGCGCGCTTGATCATCTTAGCCAGCTCACGGGTGGTAAGAACAGCGTCTACATCCTTCAATCCGTTGACACGCAGCTGCTCACGCTCAGCCTCGTCCTTCTTGGCGGTGCAGGGCATGATGGAAACTACGAAGATGTCCTTGGGGTCGATGCCCTTCTTCTCGGCGTAGTAGCTCTTGATGATAGCGCCCTGCATCTGGTGGGGAGACTTGCAGGAGGACAGGTGGCCCAGCAGGTCGCCGTAGTTATACTCGGCATAGTTGATCCAGCCGGGGGAGCAGGAGGTGATCATGGGCAGAACGCCGCCGTTCTGGATACGGCCCAGCAGCTCGGTGCCTTCTTCCATAATGGTCAGGTCCGCAGCGAAGTTGGTATCGTAAACCTTGTGGAAGCCCAGGCGCTTCAGGGCGGCAACCATCTTGCCGGTAACGGCGGTGCCTACCGGCATGCCGAACTCTTCGCCCAGAGCGGCGCGGACAGCGGGAGCGGTCTGCACTACCACATGCTTGCCGGCCTTGAAAGCGGCATCTACCTTGGCGATCTCGCTCTTTTCCATCAGCGCGCCGGTGGGGCAAACGCTGACACACTGGCCGCACTGGATGCAGGGGCTGTTCAGGAAGGAGCGGTTTTCGGCGGGGGCAACGATGGTGCTGAAGCCGCGGTTTTCAAAGCCCAGGATGCCCATGCCGTGGGCGTTCTGGCAGCGGGCTACGCAGCGGCCGCAGAGGATACACTTGGAGGTATCCCGGATGATGGAGGGGGTCAGCTCGTCGTAGGTAGTGGGGGTCTTGGTGCCCTGGTAGCGGCCTTCACGGGCGCCGGTAATGCCGGCTACATGCAGCAGCTCGCACTTGCCGTTCTTATCGCACTGCTGGCAGTTGATATTGTGGTTGCTCAGCAGCAGCTCTACGCTGGCCCGGCGGGCTTCGCTGGCCTTGGGGCTGGAGATGATGATCTCCATACCCTCGTTTACGGGGTATACGCAGGAGGCTACCAGGCCCCTTGCGCCCTTTACCTCTACCAGGCACACCCGGCAGGAGCCGTTGGAGCATTCGCCGTGGTTAAACGCGCACAGAGAGGGGATCTCGTAGCCGCAGGCCTTTGCGGCTTCCAGAATGGTCAGGCCGGATTCCACCTGATAGGGGATGCCTTCGATCTTAATATTGACTTTTGCCATTTGAATAACCTCCCTTTACTTCTTTACAATGGCCTTCAGCTTACAGGTAGCCATACAAGCGCCGCACTTGACGCACTTGATGGGATCGATCTGGTAGGAAGGCAGCTTCTTGCCGGGAGCGATGTAATCGGTCTTGGCGATGGCATCGGCAGGGCAGGCCTTGGCGCAGCGGCCGCAGCCAACGCAGTTATCCTGCTCGATGGTATAGCGCATCAGGTTCTTGCAAACCTTTGCGGGGCAGGTCTTGTCCACGATGTGGGCAATGTACTCATCCCGGAAGTGTGCCAGGGTGGACATGATGGGGTTGGCAGCAGTCTGGCCCAGGGCGCACAGGGAGTTGTTCTTAACGGTGTTGCCCAGCTCTTCCAGCTCTTCCAGGTCCTGCAGGGTGCCGTTGCCCTCGGTAATGCGGGTAAGGATCTCCAGCATGCGCTTGGTGCCGATACGGCAGGGGGAGCATTTGCCGCAGGATTCGTCGCAGATGAACTCCATGTAGAACTTGGCTACGTCTACCATGCAGTTGTCTTCGTCCATAACGATGGCACCGCCGGAGCCCATCATAGAGCCCTTGGCTACCAGGTTGTCAAAGTCGATGGGCTCGTCCAGAGCCTCGGCAGTCAGACAGCCGCCGGAGGGGCCGCCGGTCTGGATGGCCTTGAAGGCCTTGCCGTCGGGAATGCCGCCGCCGATGTCATAGATCAGCTCCCGCAGGGTAGTACCCATGGGGATCTCAACCAGGCCCACATTGTTGACCTTGCCGCCCAGGGCGAACACCTTGGTGCCCTTGGAGCGCTCGGTACCGCAGGAGGCGAACTCAGCCGCGCCTTCGCGCAGGATGTAGGGCACGCAGGCCAGAGTTTCTACATTGTTTACGATGGTAGGCTCACCCCACAGGCCCTTAACAGCGGGGAAGGGAGGACGGGGGCGGGGCATACCGCGCTTGCCCTCGATGGAGTTGAGCAGAGCGGTTTCTTCGCCGCAGACGAAAGCGCCTGCGCCCAGGCGGATATTGGCCTGGAAGCTGAAGCCGGAGCCCAGGATGTTTTCGCCCAGGATGCCAGCCTCATTCATCTGGCGGATGGCGTTGCGCAGACGGTTGACCGCGATGGGATACTCCGCGCGAACATAGAAATAACCCTCGGTAGCGCCGATGGCGTAGCCGGCGATCATCATGCCTTCGATAACGGCGTAGGGGTTGCCTTCCAGGATGGAGCGGTCCATAAACGCGCCGGGGTCGCCCTCGTCGCCGTTGCAGACTACATACTTCTGGTCGGAAACGGAGTTCTTGGCAAACTGCCACTTACGGCCGGAGGGGAAACCGCCGCCGCCGCGGCCGCGCAGGCCGGACTCCAGGATCTCGTCGATAACTTCCTGGGGGGTCATGGTCAGGGCGCGCTTAAGGCCCTGGAATGCGCCGTAGCCCATGGCTTCGTTGATATCCTCGGGGTTGATCACGCCGCCGCCGTGGAGAGCGACACGCTTTTGCTTCTTGTAGAAGTTGATATCGTCCTGCTTGGCGACCTTTTCGCCGGTAAGAGGCTCAACATACAGCAGCCGCTCTACGATCTGGCCGCCCAGAATGTCGGTATTGAAGATCTCTTCCACATCCTCCACCTTTACCAGGCGGTACAGAGTATCCTCAGGGAAGATCTTAACGAAGGGGCCCTGGGAGCAGAAGCCGAAGCAGCCAACGATGTTTACGGAAACCGTGTCTTCCAGGTTGTGCTGGGCTACCAGAGCGTCAAACTTGGCCTTGATATCCATAGAGTTGGAAGACAGGCAGCCGGTACCGCCGCACAGCAGGATCGCCCGCTTGCCGTTGGAGCCGTCCAGCTTGGCGGTCAGCGCGTCGGTGCAGCTGCAAATTTTCTTGTCGAGTTCAGCAAAATTCTTCATTTACTTGCCCTCCATATCCATATACTCTTTCACAACACCGGCAACGGCATCCACAGTCATCTTGGGGTATACCTTGCCGTTGATGGTAACAGCGGGAGCAATGCCGCAGGCGCCGATGCAGCGCAGAGCGTCGATGGTGAACAGACCGTCGGCAGTGGTCTCGCCGGGCTTGATGCCCAGGATCTCGGAGAACTTGTCGATGATCTGCTGGGCGCCCTTAACATAGCAGGCAGTGCCCAGGCAGCAGCCGATAATGTACTTGCCCTTAGGCTCCAGGGAGAAGAAGGAATAGAAGGTGACTACGCCGTAGATCTCGGCTACGGAGATGCCGGTCTTTTGGGATACGATCTGCTGGACCTCCAGGGGAATGTAGCCGTATTCATTCTGGATGTCGCTGAGGATCATCATCAGGGGTGTTTTTTCGGTGGCGTATCTGTCACAGATCTCGTTGATCTTCTGGATACCGGCCTCGTTAATGTGAGCCATTGTTTACCTCCATTTTATGGTTGTTGGTTTTGCTTTTTCACCAAAAAATATAGAAAAAAACGGGAATTTTTCAGGAAAAAACAATATTTTCTAAAAAGCCTAAATGATTATACAGATTATGCTTGCAAAAACCAATAAAGTTATGATATTTTATATATAAATAATACTTATAGATCAGCGGGGCGGCTTATGAATTACAATTATTTGCTCTATTTTTCCGTTCTGGCGCAAACGGAGCATTATACCACAGCGGCGGCGCGCCTGGGCATTTCCCAGCCGGCGCTGAGCAGCGCCATCCACAGTCTGGAAAACTCCCTGGGCGGGGTAAATCTGTTTGAAAAAGTGGGCAGAAATATCCGCCTGACGGAGGAGGGCCGCTTCTACCGGGAAATGGTGGACGAAGCCCTGCAAAAGCTTTCCGATGCCTCCTTGGCCCTGCGCGACAGCAAGACCCTTGCCCCGGTGGTGATCCGCATGGGCATGGTTTCCGGCACTCTGGAGGGGCTGCTGGCGGAGCTGATCGTAAGCCACAGCCGGGAGAATCCGCGCATCCGCTTCCACCTGACGGAAGGCTCCGCCGAAGACCTGAAGGATCTGCTGCGCCAGGAAAAGCTGGATATGGCCATTGTAGATTCCTCCGACCGGGACCGCAGCCTGCACTACCGCAAGCTCTATGAAAGGGATTTCTTTGTCGCCCTGTCGCAAAAGCATCCCCTGGCCCACAGCGGCATACTGGAGCCCCAGCAGCTGGCCAGGGAAAGCCAGATCGTTTTTAACGACAACCAGAAAAACGCCTTTAAGCAGTGGGCCAGCGGCGCCCCTGGGGAGGAAGACATTATCTGCACCGTGGATACCGCCAAAGCCGCCCTGGATCTGGTAGCCGCGGGGCTGGGCATTGCGGTGATCCCCAGCGAGTGCGTAGAAGCCCGGCCGGGCATCAGCTATGTCCCCCTGAAAAACTGGCACCAGGCCCTCTACGCCTGCATCCTCTACGATAAATGGCTCAACCCCCCGGTTTGGGATTTTGTGGAGCTGGTGGTAAAGGCTTTCCGGGCGGAAAAAGGCTTATAATGTTAATAAATTGGGAATAATCTGCAAAAGGGCTTTCTATTTTGTGTGATATATGGTATAATACCGCAGGTTGGGGGAGGCCCCAATTGGCACAAAACAGCCCAGGAGAAAATACTATGAAAAAGCTTCTTTTTGTTATGAATCCCTATGCCGGTACCCGCAAGGGCGTTAAGCACCTGGCGGAAATGATCGGCATTTTTAACCAGGGCGGCTACGAAGTTACCGCCTTTATGACCTCCGGCCCCGGCCACTGCAAGGAATTGGTGGCTGAAAGAGCGAAAAATGTGGACCTGATCGTCTGCTGCGGCGGCGACGGCACCCTGAACGAAGCCATCGCCGGCCTGCACGAAACCGGCGCCGATACCCCGGTGGGCTATATCCCCGCCGGCTCTACCAACGATTTTGCCGCCAGCCTGGGCCTGAGCCTGGATCTGCCCCAGGCCGCCCGGGACATTATGGAGGGCGAAGCGCTGGTGTATGACGCGGGCAGCTTCGGCGGCCGCAGCTTCTCTTATGTGGCGTCCTTCGGCCTGTTTACCCGGTGCAGCTATGCTACCCCCCAGAGCCTGAAAAATGCCCTGGGCCATACGGCTTACCTGCTGCAGGGCGTTACGGAGCTGGCCAGCTTGAAGACCTACCATATGCGCTTCCAGCTGCCCGATGGCATTACCTTGGAGGATGATTTTATCTTCGGCGCTGTCAGCAACTCTACCAGCGTGGCGGGCGTGCTGACCCTTGACCCCAAGCGGGTGGATATGCACGACGGCAAGCTGGAGCTGATGCTCATCCGCAAGCCCCGGAATATGATCGAGCTGGCCGAGGGCATTATGGCTATGCAGAAGCAGAGTTATGACAGCCCCCTGATGACCTTTTTGTCCACCCCCAGCGTTACCGTTACCGCCCCGGCTGACATGCCCTGGACCTTGGACGGCGAGCGGGAAGAGGGCCACGAGAGCGTTACCATCGAGTGCGTAAGCGATGCTTACCGGCTGGTAGTTAAAAAGGTGAAGGCATGATCAACTCTACCCTGTGCTATCTGCTCCGGGGTGACGAGGTGCTGATGCTCCACCGGGTGAAGAAGGAAAAGGATGTCAATAAGGACAAGTGGATCGGCATCGGTGGCAAATTTGAAGCCGACGAGACCCCGGACGAATGCCTGCTGCGGGAAGCCTGGGAAGAAACCGGCCTGCGGCTCAACTCCTGGCGCTGCCGGGGCGTGGTCACCTTTCTCACCAACGGGCCTTACGACGGGGAGTATATGTACCTGTTTACCAGCGACGATTTTTCCGGCCAGCTGAAGACCTGCGACGAGGGCGACCTGCGCTGGGTCAAGCGCTCCTTCCTGGATGCCCTGCCCAAATGGGAGGGGGATCAGATCTTTTTGGACCTGATCTGGCAAGATGCCCCCTTCTTTCTGCTGAAGCTGCGCTACGAAGGCGACCGCCTGGCAGAAGCCGTGCTCAACGGCGAGAAAATCAAATAAATGCGCTGAAAAGCCTCCCCTTACATAGGGGAGGCTTTTTTGTGGTGTTTGCGTGGCTATTCGTTGGTCGTGGGGGCGAGCGTAGGGACACCCCTCCCGGGGTGTCCGTCTGGGTTCTGCTGTAAACTACCGCCCTCGGACACCCGAGGACGGGTGTCCCTACAATCTTTATCGGCAGATATTCAGTGAGCGTAGGGGACGGGTTTCCCGTCCCGTGGCAGTTCTGTTTTGCATGGCAGCAATTCGGTGAGTTGGAGGGGCGATATGTCTGCTTACGCAGACGCGATATATTTGCCCCCGGCAAATGCGATATGCTGCCGCGCGATATGTCACCTGGCGGTGACGCAAGCAATATAAACCCCTTCTCGCCCCGCAGGGCATATCGAATGCGTAGCATATATCGCTTCCCAACGGGAAATATCGCAAATCCCGTAAGGGATTTATATCGCCGGGCAGCGAAGCTGCCCTTACTTCCGGGTAATGCAGAAGCCCATGGGGGAGAGGATCATGGCATCGCCGCAGGCGCGGTAGATATTATGGCCCAGCAGAAGCCGCCCGGCAGGCACTTCCCAGGGGTCGCCGCTGCGGTTGATATAAATATGCACGGTTTCGCCGCCATAGCTTCGGGTAAAGGCCAGGTGCTGGTCCCCGGCTTCGGTAAAGCGGATGTCACCCAGCCGCAGGGCTTGGCTTTCCTTACGCAGCTTGCCCAGGCAGCGGAAATGGTCCAGCATTTCCCCGTCTTCCTTGCCCCAGGGGTAGGTGCGGCGGTTGAAGGGGTCCCGGTGGCCCTGCATTACGGCTTCGTCGCCATAATAAAGGCTGGGGCTGCCGGGGAGCATATACTGCAGGAAAGAAGCCATGATCAGCCGCTCCTTTGCCACCTCCAGCTGGTTTTTGCTCAGGCGGCGGCGGGCCATAGCCTCCCGGCTGCCGTCAAAATCCTCTACCAGGGCGGTAAGGATGCGGGGGGTATCGTGAGTGCCCAGCAGATTCATGCAGCAGCTAAGCACCTGGGGCGGGTAGTTCTCCACAATGGCCATAACGGTCTGCTTCAGGGCCCGGCCGTCGTCCCGGTCGCGCATGAAGTTCAAAATGGCGGTGCGGAAGGGGTAGTTCATTACGCTGTCCAGCTGGCCATCCACAAAGTAGCGGCGGCGCTGGTTGTAGGCGATCTTGTTGGAGGCATCCTCCCACACTTCGCCCATAAGCAGAGCATCGGGCTTAACCTGGCGGATGCGTTTTTTCAGGCGGCTCAAAAATTCGTCCGGCAGCTCGTCCGCCACATCCAGGCGGAAGCCGTCCGCGCCCCGGCGAAGCCAGGTGGCCACCACGGAGTTTTCGTTTTCGATGATATAGTCCATAAACGCCCCGTCCAGCTTGTTTACCGTAGGCAGGGTGTCGAAATTCCACCAGCTTTTGTAATAGCCGGGGTAATTGTAGAAGGTATACCAGCTTTTGTAGGGGGAAGAAGCATCCCGGTAAGCGCCGCCATCGCCGAAAGCCCCCTCCCGGTTAAAATAGAGGCTGTTGGAGCCGGTATGGGAGTATACGCCGTCCAGGATCACCTTGATGCCCCGCGCATGGGCGGCATCGCACATAGCGGTAAAATCCTCCACCGTGCCCAGCATGGGGTCGGGGGTGAGATAGTCGCCGGTGTCGTAGCGGTGGCTGGAAAAGCTCTTGCTGATGGGGTTTAGGTATAGGATGGTAGCGCCCAGGCTGGCGATATAGTCCATCTTTTGGGCAATGCCCCGGAAATTGCCGCCGTAGAAATCGTTGTTGAGCACCTGGCCGTCAGCAGTAGGCTGCCAGGCTACCTCTTCGTCCCAGCTTTTGTGCAGGGTGTAGGGCCGGAGCTTGCCGGTCAGGTCGCATTCGCCGGCTTTGCAAAACCGGTCCGGGAACACCTGGTAGATCACAGCGCCCTTGGCCCAATCCGGGGTGACGAAATCCGCCGGGATGCAGCTAAGCTGCCAGCAGTCCCCGGCTTCCATGTTGGTATCGTCGCCATACTTAAACAGCCGGAAGCCGCCGCCGCGCTTATGCACATAAAAATAGTAATAGTAAAGCCCAGGGGCCTGGCAGGCGATGCTGCCCTGGAAAATATCGTAAGCGCCTTCCCTGCGGGCAAAGTGAAGCTCACTTTCCCAGGCGGGGCAGCCGTTTTCCCAGGTAAATTTTACGGTAATATGGGTAGCCCCTTCGCTGCTGGGCACATCCAGCCGCAGGGCGCAGGTTTGCCCCGGGGTGAGGGTGCCAAAGGGGCGCTTATAGGCAGGGAGCTTGCTGTTGTAAAGAATACGCATACATAGTTCCTCAATGTTTTTTAATACATTTTGTATTATACACCATGTTTTACGGAAAAGAAAGAGCAAAAATAGGCCCTTTTGGGGCGAAAAAACGGCCACCCCAGGAGGGGTGGCCCTACATGCATTGCTGGCAGAGGGGTGCGTTATGGGGTTAGCGCTCTTTCCAAATCTCGCCGGAATAGTTTTGCGCGATTAAGGCGAGTATTTGCTCACGCTGCTGCTTTTTTCCGCTCCGTATGCGAATAATTTTTCCCTGCCGCAGATCTTTATAGAAGGCCTTTTCATAGGAGTTGTCGAACCCATATTTCCGAGGGCGGTATACACGGTCCTTTTGGCAATTCAACAGAATGGTGTGGTTTTCATACTTTGCATAGGGATCATGGGCTACCATTACATCATAAATATCTTTCCACAGAATTTCCCGATAGGTAAATGCGAACATAGAAATGGAAATGCCGTTTTCTGTTAGGGTATAGCATTTAAACTCAGAGAACGCCATGCAAACGAAGATAGATCCACTTAGCACTCCCATGAGAGCAAACCCTATTTTGATATCCAACCATGCGTCTTCCTCCTTAAATATAGGCTCCATAATCCAAGGAAGGCAAAAGCAAAATACTGCAAACAAGGTCAAGCCAATGGCAGACAGACGACTGGAAACAGTAATTTTCGTATGCATACAAAGTCACCTCACAGTGCAGATTTGTCGCGGACCGCCCCTTGTCGCTTGGCGGGCGTAGGGGCGAGCATCGCTCGTCCGAATGGCTGCCGACCATAACCGCACCCTCGGCGGACGGCCAACACCCCAGGGTGGCCTCTCTTGCCCCTATGGGGGCAATTCACCTCCTGGCCGCCCCTACAGCCTTTGGCGGCAGATATTCGGTGGGCGTAGGGCGGCGGCTTGCTGCCGCCGAGTGGCTGCCGGCGATGGCAGCACTCCCGGCGGGCGATCTGCCTCTCCCTTTGGGAGAGGTGGCACCGCCGCAGGCGGTGGCGGAGAGGGCTTGCGCCCCTACGGGTTTTGGTGGCAGATATATGCCGGCGATTCGTGGGAATAGGCCCTGGCGGGCGGTTTCGTGGCGGCGGTTGCGAAATGCAGAAACAGCATCCAGAGAACTGCGAACAGGGAGAGGATCGAAACAGCCGCAACGGCGAAGGCTCGCAGCTCCTGCTCTTTTCCCATGCTCTGCTGGGCGGGCGGGGTTTGCTTGCCGGAATTGCGTTTTAAATACTGTATTAGGAAGACCGAAACCAGCACCAGGCTGACGGTCAGATCTGTTACGGCAAAGCGAAATGTATTCATATCCTTTTGGGTGTACGCGCGGATGCAATAGAAAACAATGAGAAAAAGATCCCCAATGCTCACAACGATCAGCGGCAGATAGCGCCTTTTTACGGCGAAAAAGTATGCCATCAGCACAACGCAGAAAGACAGCACGGTATACAATAGGGATGGCCCAACGGATTGGAAGCCGTCCAAAACTACCGGCACAGAGCAAGCGCCGACCAGCAGCAAAATATTGCTGAGCCCCGGGGCGGAAAACAGCAACAGCAGCCCCAGCATCGTACAAAAAACATAAATGTGGGAAAACCAGTCACAATAACGGTTTTTCATGGCGTGTTACCTCCCCTGAAATAAAATGCAAATGGTTTATGCTAAGTTTATTGTAACGCAATGTAACCCTGCCGTCAATAAAAATGAAAGATGAAAGATTGAAGAGTTGAGAGTGAAGATTTCCGCATCTCAACTCTCAACTCTTAACTCTTCAATTTTGGAGCTTATTCGGTTTGCTCAAACAGGTAGCCGTAGTAGTCTGTATCCAGCACCCATTCGCAGAACAGCACCTTGTTGCGCACGATGGCTTTTACGGCATCCACATAGCCCTCGGGGAGCTGGACGGAGGCATCCGCAGGGTGGAAGGAGCCGCCGTAGTAGGTGCCGTAGTCCGTCTTCCATTCGTAGTTGCTGTTGAACACCAGGGCGGGGGCATCGGAGAAGACATCCCGGCCCACCATCAGGCGGGAATCAAACTCCGTGCCGAAAAGGTTGGAAAGGGTGGGCAGAATGTCCAGGCTGGAGGTAGGGGAATCTACGATGATGGGCTCCATATCCTCCAAGCAGCCGCTCCAGATGATCAGCCGGGAGTGATCCCGCTGGAAGCGGTTTACTACCTTGTAGCCGTAAAGCTCAGATAGGTAGGGCATATTGCCGATGCGCCCGCCGTCGTCCAGGCCGTAGGGGAAATGGTCCGCGGCTACTACGATCACGGTATCGTCGGCGATGCCCGCCTTTTCCAGCTCGGCTACCAAATAGGCAAGGGCGTCCTCCAGCTCCAGGTTTGCGGCGAAATAGCCTTTGAGGGTGGTAGAGCAATCCAGGTGGGTTACCCGGCTCCAGTTTTTAGAGGTCATGGCGTTGCTGCCCCGGCTGTAGCGGCTGTGGCCGCTTACGCTCATATAGTAGATGTTAAAGGGCTGCCGGCCGATATAGGTAGGGAGCGTTCCCTGGAGCATTTCCAGATCGCTCTGGGGCCACAGATCCTGCACATACTCTTCCATGCCGTTGCCGTAGCCCATAAAGCCGGCGCTGTAGCCCAGGTTGTTATGGGTCAGGTGGCGGTCGTAATAAGTGTAGTCGTTATTGTGGAAGGCAGCGCCGTAGTAGCCCAGGCGGTTTAGCTGGTTGCCCATGGTATAGTAGTTGGATTGGCGGTAGGTCTTTTTGAAGGACATACCCGCGGCAGAGGGGAGCATGCCGAAAACATTCTGATACTCGCCGCCGGTAGTGCCTGCGCCGCTGGGCTGGTAGTAGTCCAGGAACTGGATGCCCTTATTGGCCAGGCGGTACAGCGTAGGGGTAAGCTCCGGGTGGATGACCTCGGCGGTAAAGGCTTCGGCGGTAATGAAGATCAGGTTTTTCCCCTGAAAAAGGCCGGTAAATTCGTTCTTCATGGAGGGGGTAAGGGTCTGCACATAGGCGTTCAGTTTTTTGACGGTGCCGGATTTGGTGGGCTTGGAAAAATCCAGGGCCACCTGGTTGGGGGTATAGACCACCGGGGGCTGGGTAGGCTCCGGGGTGGTCTGAGGGGGCGTGTCTGCGGAGGGGTCGGCAGTCTGGGCAGGGGCGGTGGTTTCCGCGGGGGCGCTAAGCTGGGGCATGGTAGGGGTAGCTTCAAAGCTGCCGTCGCCGCTGCCGGATGCAAAGTATTCCTTAGCATCCATGCCCAGGCCGGTAACCAGGCCAAGCTGGCTGACCACTGCCTGGAAATCGTACTCCTTGCCGGTCATCAAGGACAGAGAGGGGCTTTTGGAAATGCCCAGCCAGCCAAGGCCGTACAGCGCCAGCGCCGCCAGGAACGCGGCGATCCGGGGGCGGGCCCTAAGCTTTTGCGGCGCAGCATAGCGCCAGCCGAATATGGCAAACAGAATGCCAGGCAGCAGGAACAGAAAAATGCACCATAGGCCCTTGGCGGAGAAGATCATAGCAAAAATATCTTCCTGGTAATCCCCCAGGGCATCCCCGGCGCCGCCCAGGGTGGTGTTCAGGTCGTAAAGGATCTGGAATTTGCGGTAGACAAAGTACTCTACCAAAAATACCACCGCGGTAATTAGCAGGTAGGCCAAGGTCACCCCGAAGTTTACCCCTTTGCGCTTAGAAAGGGTAGCCAAAAGCCAGGCAACGCCGGCGTAGCTCAGGCAAAACAGCAGCATTACCACAGTGCCGAATTTTGGGCTGCCGCCTACGGTAAAGGCCCGGAACAGAAGCTCATAGTAAAACAGCACCGCGGGGAATAACGCCGCAATCAGCCATTGGGGCAGTTGTTTTCTTGTTTTCATAACCGTTCTCCCATGATTTGACAGTTTTCGCCATTATATCACATATTTCTGCAAATTTCGACATTTTTTTATATTTTGTCCCTACGATGGATGCGGGCGAAATGCAGGGGCCAATGACCTCATTGGCCCGTCCCAGGACGCGGTTGGAAAGGACCGTCCAGAGGCCGGTCCCTACAAGGGGAACGCAGAGTGGAGATATAAGATATAAGATATCTGCAACCGACACAATATCTTATATCTCATATCTTGTATCTTATATCTGCTTTGCCGCAGGATGGAAAAGGCCGGTGCGAAAAACGCACCGGCCTGGGCTGTTTAGTTGTCTACCCGGATCACTCTTGCGCCCTGGAATTCTACATGCAAAGGGAGCATCTGCCAGGAAGCGGTGGTAATAGAATCCAGCTTCTTGGCCAGCTTTTCTTCCAGGTGTTCATCCTGGGTAATGCACAGCAGGGTAGGGCCGCCGCCGCTGAGGCAGAAGGCCGCGCCGGTAGTACGCACCAGGGCTTCTATCTTCTCATAGTCGGTGATCAGCTTTTTCCGGTAGTTCTGGTGGAGCCTATCCTGCATGGCGTTGCGCAGCAGTTTTTCGTCGCCCAGCTCCAGAGCTTTCAGCACCATAGCGCCGTGGGCGATGTTGTAGATGGCGTCCGCCCGGCTTACCTGCTCGGGAAGCACCGACCGGGCCAGGGGGGTGGGCAGGTCAAAATTGGGAACGAGAGCCAAAAACTCCCAATCCGGGTGCAGGGGGAAATTCACGGTAACAGGCAGGCCGTTATCTACCATAGAGGCGGTAAGGCCGCCGTAGAAGGCGGGGGCCAGGTTGTCCGGGTGGCCTTCCATGGCGTTGGTGATGTTCAGCAGGCCCTGGATGGAAAGCTTGTTGCCCCGCAGCACATTGGCGCCCATAGCGCCGGCCACCAGCAGGGCGGCGGAAGAGCCCAGGCCCCGGCATACGGGGATATGGGCATCGATATGGATCTTAATGCCCCGCACTTCCTCGTTCAGGGATGCCAGCACGGCGCAGTAAGAGGTGTAGGCCATGTTATCCGGGCCGGTATAGGCCTCGTCGCAGCCGGTGATCTCCAGGCCGCAATCGGTCTCTTCAAAGGTGACATCGGTATAAAGGCTCAGGGCGCAGCCAAAGGCATCGAAGCCAGGGCCAAGGTTGGCAGTGGTGGCAGGCACCCGAATGGTTACTCGTTTCATGGTATTTCTCCTTATTGATATTGGCGTAAAAGCCTTTTGCATGGGGAACTTGCGGACGAGCGACACCCCAGGGTGGCCTCTCTTGCCCCTATGGGGCAATTCACCTCCTGCTCGCCCCTACGAAGGCACCGATTCAGAGGGCGTAGGGGCGGCCAGTGGCCGTCCGAGGGGGGAAGCGTTTAGGAATCAGGCCAGGGCGAAGGCGGCCATTTCCGCCTTGTCGATCACGCCGGTATGGCGCTCGGGCTTGCCCTGGAGGTTTGCCAGATTCTTGGGGATGGGGCAGCCGGTCTTGGCGGCAAGGGCCTCCATTTGGTCAAATTCGTCCCCGGTCAGCTCCTGGCCCAGGGCTTCCAGCACGGCGGCGGGGAACTTATAGGGCGAAGCGGTGGAAAGCACCACCATGGGAGATTTGTCCCCGGTTTCTGCCTGGTAGGCATAGGCTGCGGCGAAGCCCGCGGCGGTATGGGGATCGCACAGGTAATGCGCCTCGCTCCAGAGCTTGGCGATAACGGCCTTGGCGCTCTCGTCGCTGCAGTAGTCCGCCCAGAATTCGCCGCGAAGCTTCTGAAGCATATCCGCGGGGATGGCGTAAGAGCCCTTGCTGTCCAGCTGTGCCATCAAGCCGGCAACGAAGGCGGTATCGCCGCCGCTCATTAAATACAGCAGCCGCTCCAGGTTGGAGGACACCAGAATGTCCATAGAGGGGGAAATGGTCTTATGCAGGGGGCGCAGGCGGTCATACACGCCGGTACGGATAAAATCGGTAAGTACATTGTTGGCATTGCTGGCGCAGATGAGCATGCCCACGGGCAGGCCCAGCAGCTTTGCCAGGTACCCTGCCAGAATGTCGCCAAAGTTGCCGGTAGGCACGCTGAAGTTTACCTTATCTCCCAGGGCGATCCTGCCATCATCCAGAAGATCCCGGTAGGCCTTGAAATAATAGGTGATCTGGGGGGCTAAGCGGCCGATGTTGATGGAGTTGGCAGAGGAGAGGGTAAAGGGCTTATCTGCCAGGAGCTTGCCGTCGGCGCAGGCGTTGAAGATCTTCTTAACGCCGGTCTGGGCATCGTCAAAATTGCCCCGCACGGCGCATACCTTTACATTATTGCCCTCCTGGGTGACCATCTGGGCGCGCTGCACCTTGCTTACGCCCCCATCGGGGTAGAACACGCAGATGCTTACGCCGGGAACATCCTGAAAGCCTGCCAGAGCGGCCTTGCCGGTATCGCCGGAGGTGGCGGTAAGGATGCGGATCTCTTTGTCCATGCCCTTGGCGGCCTTGGCCCGGGTAAGCAGCTGGGGCAGCATGCAAAGGGCTACATCTTTAAAAGCGGAGGTAGGGCCGTGGAACAGCTCCAAAACCGTAATGTCGCCGGCCTGGGCGGTAGGGGTAAGATCCGGGGCGGTAAATTTGCCGGTGTAGGCGGCCTTTACCAGCTGGGGCATATCGGGGATATCCGGCAGCAGGGCGCTGAGGATCCGGGTGGCCATTTCGTAGGTATCGCCCTGCAGGCAGGCCTGCCAATCAAAGGCGGGCAGGGAATCCGGCATATAAAGGCCGCCGTCCGGGGCCAGACCCTGCACAACTGCCTGGGCGCTGTCGATTTTCACAGAATTGCTGCGGGTAGAGTGGTATAACATGGGTACCTCCTAATTAAAAATGCACAAAATAAAAAGACATTCCGGGGAATACTTGTTTTTTTGGCACTATTGCTTTTTGCGTAGGACTATGATATACTGTTTTTGCTAAAAAAGCAAGTGTTTTTCACACACGCACACTTGTTTTCGTAGATATGACCAGAAAATGGAGGAACCAGCCCATGCGAATTGGATTACTTGGCTTCGGTACTGTCGGAAAAGGCGTGTACGAGCTGACAGCCCCCAGAAATGACATTCAGGTAGTGAAGGTGCTTTGCCGCCGGGAGTTAACTCTGCCCGACGCCCAGGTCACCCACGATTTTAACGATATTTTAAATGACGATACCATTGATACCGTGGTAGAGGTCATCGGCGGGCTGCACCCGGCCTGGGAATATGTAAAGGCCGCCATTGAGGCCGGCAAAAATGTGGTTACCGCCAACAAGGCCCTGGTTGCCCATTATTACGATGAGCTGCTGCCCCTGGCAAACGCCAAGGGCGTAAGCGTGCGCTGCACCGCTTCCGTGGGCGGCGGCATCGGCTGGCTCAGCGAGCTGGAGCGGGTGCGCCGGTGCGAAACCGTCAGCCGGGTAGGCGGCATCATGAACGGCACCTGCAACTACATTCTCGACTCCATGACCCGGCTGGACCTGGAATACGCCGATGTGCTGCGCAACGCCCAGGTGCTGGGCTACGCCGAGGCCGACCCCTCCACCGATGTGGACGGCATCGATACCTGGCATAAGCTCATCGTTTCCGCCAACATCGCCTTTGGCATCAGCCTGGATATTGATGCCATCCCCGCCGCGGGCATCTCCAAGATCACCCGGGACGATGTGGCCATGTTCCGACGCAAGGGCTATACCTGCAAGCTCATGTCTGCCGCCCAGGTGGCAGAGGGCTTCTACAGCGCCTATGTGCAGCCCACCCTGGTAGAAAACGGCGCCCTGGAAGCTGCCGTTCCCATGAACTATAACCTGATCACCCTCCAGGGCAATACCTCCGGCCGGCAAAGCTTCTTCGGCCAGGGCGCAGGCCGCTACCCCACGGCATACAATGTGGTACAGGATTGCGTGGATATTTTGGCGGGCCGGGGCTTCTACTGTCCCTACGGCGTGAAAGTTGCCGTTCTCAACGATAAGCGCCTGCGCTACTATGTGCGCGGCGCCAAGGACGCATGGCTGCAGTCCCAAAAGCAGGAAAGCTGGGGCGAGGCCATCGTTACCAAGCCCGTGCGTGTGGACGAGATGCACGCCTGGCTGAAGAAAAACCCCGATGCGTTCATTGCAGCGCTTCCTGAAAAGAACTGAGAAAGGAACCCAACCATGTTGAAAGTAACGAAATTTGGCGGCTCCTCTATGGCCGATGCCGGCCAGTACCGCAAGGTGCGCAGCATTCTGCTGGCTGACCCTGCCCGGAAGGTGGTTGTCGTTTCCGCCGCCGGCAAGCGCTACTCCGGAGACCATAAGATCACCGACCTGCTTTACCTTTGCCACGCCCATACCCAGTACGGCGTAGATTGCAGCGGTATTTTTGACCTGATCACTTCCCGCTACCTGGAGATCCGGGACGAGCTGGGGCTGGATCTGCCCCTGGAGCAGGAGTTCCAGGCCCTGAAAAAGCGGCTGGATAAAAAGAGCATTACTGCCGACGAGCTGGTTTCCCGGGGCGAGTATTTCTCCGCCAAGCTGATGGCGGCCTTCCTGGGCTTCGACTTTGTGGACGCGGCAGACTGGATCCTCTTTAATATGGACGGCACCGTAGACCAGGAGCCTTCCTACGAAGCCCTGCGCAACCGCATGGGGAAAAACGGCATCGTGATCCCCGGCTTCTACGGCAAGATGCCCGACGGCCATATCCGCACCTTCTCCCGGGGCGGCAGCGACATTACCGGCGCTCTGGCCGCGGCGGCTCTGGAGGCGGATGTATACGAAAACTGGACGGATGTTTCCGGCATTTTGATGGCTGACCCCCGCATTGTGGAAAACCCCCAGGCCATCCCCCAGGTTACCTATGACGAGCTGCGGGAGCTGAGCTATTCCGGCGCCCAGGTGCTCCACGAGGGTACTATTTTCCCCGTGCGGGAAAAGAACATCCCCGTAAATATCCGCAACACCAACGCCCCCAACGACCCCGGCACCATGATCCGGGAGCGTTTTGAGGTGGACAGCGACCCCCACCGCTTCATTACCGGCATTACCGGCAAGAAGGATTTTACCATCATCTCCATGGCCAAGCGGGGCATGAGCAACGAGGTGGGCGTGCTGCGCAAGATGCTCAGCGTATTCGAGCGGCACAATATCTCTGTGGACTACGCCCCCAACGGCATCGACAATATCTCCGTAGTTATGCCCAGCGCCGAGGTAGAGCCTCAGCTGTACGCCATCCTGGCGGAGATCCAGGAGGAGCTGAAGCCGGATTCTCTGGCTGTGCATGACCAGATCGCCGTTGTGGCCGCCGTTGGCCGCAAGATGGCCTTCCGCCCCGGCATTTCCGGCAAGATCTTTGCCGCCCTGGGCCAGGCCGACATCAATATCCGCATGATCAACCAGGGCCCGGATGAGCTGAACATCATCGTGGGCGTGGACAATAAGGACTTTGCTACCGCCATTAAGGTGCTGTACCATAGCTTTGTAAAGCAGGAGGAAGAACAATGAAACTCTATACCGTAGCCATTCTGGGCGCTACCGGCGCCGTAGGCCAGGAAATGATGAAGATCCTGCAGGAGAGAAACTTTCCTGTAGGCCAGCTGAAGCTGCTGGCAAGCCGTCGCTCCGTAGGCAAGACCTTTCCCTTCAACGGCCAGGAAATCGCCGTAGAAGAAGCCTGCGACGAGGCCTTCCAGGGCGTGGACATCGTGCTGGGCGCTGCCGAGAACGATATCGCCAAGCGCTTCGCTCCCGCCATCGTGGCTGCCGGCGCTGTGTTTGTGGATAACTCCAGCGCCTTCCGGCTGAACCCCGATGTTCCCCTGATTGTGCCGGAGGTCAACGCTGAGGATGCCAAGAACCACAAGGGCATCATCTCCAACCCCAACTGCTCCACCATCATTACCGTTACCGCCGTCAACGCCCTCAATTCCATCGCCCCCATCAAGGCTATGACCGCTTCTACTTACCAGGCTGTTTCCGGCGCAGGCGCCGGCGGCCCCGTGGAGCTGATGGCTCAGGTAGAGGCCCTTTCCAAGGGCGAAAAGGCGGAAGCCAAGGTGTTCAGCCACCAGATCGCCTACAACCTGATCCCCCAGATCGGCGGCGAGCAGTACCAGGGCTATACCAGCGAGGAAATGAAGCTGCAGAACGAGGGCCGCAAGATCATGCACCTGCCCGAGATGAAGGTAAGCTGCACCTGCGTGCGTGTGCCGGTAGTGCGCAGCCACTCCATCTCCGTAAGCCTGCATTTTGACAAGCCGGTTTCCGTAGAAGAAGCCAGCGCTGTCATCGCCAAGGCTCCCGGCTGTCGTCTGGTTGACGATCTGGCCAACCATATCTACCCCATGCCCCTGGAAACTTCCGACCAGGATCTGGTATTCGTAGGCCGCATCCGCCCGGACCTGACCGACGACAACGGCCTGTGCCTGTGGTGCTGCGGCGACCAGGTGCGCAAGGGCGCTGCCACCAACGCCGTGCAAATCGCCGAGCTGCTGGTTAAGTAAATATAACATTTAAGGGCCTGCTGTGATAATTCGCGGCAGGCCCTTTTTGATGGAGCCATAGTGGGAGAGTGAAGAGTGAAGATCTCGGTATCTCAACTCTCCACTCTCCACTCTCCGCTGTTCAGTCTTCAATCTTTCCGTTGCCGCCGAATGGGCGCTGTGCAGGAACGCAATGCCACGGGACGGGGAACCCGTCCCCTACGGTCAATAAATATCTGCCGCCGCTATCTCATATCTTATATCTTATATCTAAATATCTCCACTCTTCACTCTTCAATCTTCAATCTGACTTTTTTATTGACTGCGTCGGCGATTCATTATAAAATAAACCGAGAAAAAACCGAGGAGCGATTCTTATGGCCATTCGCATTGCCCGGGAGGCGGATATTCCGGCTATTTTGGATATTTACCGCCCCTATGTAGAAAATACGGCGGTGTCCTTTGAGTATACCGCCCCCAGCTTAGAAGAATTTACCGCCCGGTTTCGTGGCTACGCCAAGCAGTTTCCCTGGCTGGTGTGGGAAGAAGCGGGGCAGATCCTGGGCTACGCCTACGCCCAGCCGCCTTTCGAGCGGGAGGCCTTTTCCTGGTGCGCCGAGCCTTCCATCTACCTGAAGAAATCCGCTCTGCGCCGGGGCATCGGCAGCCGGCTGTATGAAGCGCTGGAGGCCATTTTGGGCTACCAGGGCTACGAAATGCTCTACGCCCTGATCACCACGGAAAACCCCGGCTCTATCGCCTTCCATGAAGCCCGGGGCTACCGCACCGTAGGGGTGCTGGAAAACTGCGGCATCAAGTTTTCCCGCCGGGTGGGCATCGTTTGGATGGAAAAATCCGGCATTTGCGACGAAATCCCCAAAGAAAAGCCTTTGGCATTTTCGGATATTGTTAAAAACGACAGAAACTTTTCTGACTTTTTATCTAAATTGTCTATTTCCTAAATGCCAGAAATGTGGTATGTTATTCATAGGCATCGTATACCCCTTTTTGAAAATTAACATAAGGAGCTGTGACCATGTACTTTCAGAAAAAACGCTGCATTGCCATGCTTCTGGCCGGTGGCCAGGGCAGCCGGCTCAAGGTTTTGACGGAGAAGACCGCCAAACCTGCCGTACCCTTCGGTGGTAAGTACCGTATCATCGATTTCCCCCTGAGCAACTGTGTCAATTCCGGCATCGATACCGTGGGTATCCTTACCCAGTATCAGCCTCTGGAGCTGAACGAGTATATCGGCAACGGCCAGCCCTGGGGCCTGAACAAGACCCATAGCTGCGCCCAGGTTCTGCCCCCCTACGAGCGTCACGATAAGAAGAGCGGCTGGTATAAGGGCACTGCCAACGCCATCTACCAGAATATCGACTTTATCGACCGCTTCGATCCTGAGTATGTGGTCATCCTCTCCGGCGACCATATCTACAAGATGGACTACGCCGCCATGGTAGAGTTCCATGAGCGCAACGAGGCATCCGTTACCATCGCTGTGCGTAATGTGCCTCTGGCTGAGGCTTCCCGCTTCGGCATCCTCAACACCAACCCGGACAATACCATCTACGAGTTTGAGGAGAAGCCCGCCAAGCCCAAGTCCACCAACGCCTCCATGGGTATCTATGTGTTCAACTGGAAGGTTTTGAAGGAAGCTCTCATCGCCGACGAGGAAGACCCCAAGAGCTCCAACGACTTCGGCAAGAACATCATTCCTAACCTGCTGAACGCCGGCCACAAGATGATGGCCTACAATTTCGACGGCTACTGGAAGGATGTCGGCACCATCGACTCCCTGTGGGAAGCCAACATGGAGCTGCTGGGCAAGAATCCCGAGTTTGACATCCGGGGCGACGAGCGCACCAAGATCTCTGCCCGTAACGATGCCCACCCCTCCAGCTATATCGACGGCGATGCCAAGATCATCAACGCCTTCGTAGCCGAGGGCTGCGAGGTCTACGGCACTGTGCGCCATTCCATCATCTCCGTAGGCTGCAAGATCGGCGAAGGCGCTCAGATCGAAGACAGCGTGGTTATGCCCGGTGTCGTTATCGAGCCCGGCGCTATCGTGCGCCATGCCATCCTGGGCGAAAACAGCAAGGTCTGCCGCAATGCTGTGGTAGGCGGCGCCTTCGGCCCTGAGGATAAGAAGCTGATTTCCGTAACTTCCAAGGGCGCTGTGGTAGAGGAAAACTCCGTGCTCGCCCCGGGCGATATGCTGTAAGGAGGGTAAAGAAATGAACGTAATGGGTATTATCTTCGCCAATGACGCATCCATTGGCGACCTGACCGACAAGCGCACCATGGCCAGCCTTCCCTTTGGCGGCCGCTACCGTTTGGTAGATTTCCACCTGTCCAACATGGCCGCCGCTGGCATCCGCCATGTGGGCATTATCTCCCGCCATAGCTACCAGTCTTTGATGAATCACATCGGCTCCGGCGAAGAGTGGGGCCTGACCCTGGAAGAGGGCGGCCTGGAATTCCTTACTCCCTTTGCCATGTCTACCAGCGCCAGCTACCGCGGCAAGCTGGAAAATCTGTACTTTGCTATGGACTTCCTGGAGTACGGCCCTGAGGACGAGTATGTTGTCATGACCGACTCTGCCATCATCAGCAATCTGGATCTGAACGCCGTTATCGATTCCCATGTAGCCAGCGGCAAGGATATTACCGTGGTTACCAAGGCCGGCATTGCCAACGGCTCCAAGCAGCTGGACCTGGCCCTGAAGCTGGACGACAGCGGCGAGATCTGCGACATGGCTGTTGACTATGTAGCCCCCGAGGGCTACCTGGCTTCTATGGATACCTTTGTGCTGTCCAAGAAGCTGCTGATGCACAAGGTCAAGGAATTCTGCGCCCGGAACCTGTTCCATATGGACCGGGACCTGGTGCTGGGCTCCTGGCAGAAGGGCGAGCTCTCCGTCAATGTTGTCCAGTTTGACGGCGTTGCTATGTACAACGAATCCATCGAGGAATACTTCCGCAACTCCCTGGCCCTTATCGACAAGGACGTTCGCCACGATATTTTCCACGGCAACCACAATGTTTACACCAAGGTGCGCGACCGCGTGCCCAGCTACTACGGCGAAGAGTGCGACATTGAAGACTGCATCGTAGCCGACGGCTGCTTCCTGGAGGGCGAAGCTGAAAACTGCGTGCTGTTCCGCCAGGTCACCCTGGAAGAGGGCGCCGAGGTTGAAAACTGCGTTATTATGAACGACTGTGTCATCGGCGCAGGCAGCGAGCTGGAGTATGTGATCCTGGATAAGAACGTTACCGTCCGCCCCGGCTCCAAGCTCCACGGCACTCCCTTTGCTCCCATCATCATCAAGCGGGGGGAAACCGTATGAGAATCGCCATCCTGGCCTCCGAGGGTGCGCCCTACGCCAAGTCCGGCGGCCTTGGCGATGTAATGGAGGCCCTGCCTGCCGCCCTTGCCCGCATCCCGGGCAACGAGGTAGTGCTGGTGCTGCCTTATTACAAAAAGATCAAAGAAAACGCCGCCTACCAGGTAGAGCGTGTGTGCGAATTTGAGACCACCCTGGGCTGGCGCAAGCAGTACTGCGGCGTTATGAAGCTGCTAAACCGTACCGACGGCGTGCAGGTCTACTTTGTGGACAACCAGTATTACTTTGCCGGCCGCCCCGGCGCCATCTACGGCGATATGGACGATGGCGAGCGCTTCAGCTATTTCTCCAAGGCCTGCCTGGATACCCTTTCCGCTGTGGGCTTTATCCCCGATGTGATCCAGTGTAACGACTGGCAGACCGCTCTGGTGCCCGTATACCTGAAGAGCATCTACCGGGAAGGCTTTGCCAACACCAAGGTGATGTACACCATCCACAACATCGAGTATCAGGGCTGGGCTTCCAGCAGCTTCTTCGATGATGTGCTGGGCCTGCCCTGGGAGCTGCGGGACCGTATGGACATGGGCGGCAGCGTAAACATGATGAAGGGCGCCATTGAAAGCGCCGATCTGGTTACCACCGTTTCCGAGACCTATGCCCGGGAGCTGATGTACCCCTACTATGCCCACGGCCTGGACGGCATCCTCAGCGACAACGCCTGGAAGCTTACCGGCATTACCAACGGCATCGACACCAATACCTTTAACCCCGCTACCGACCCCAACATCCCCGCCCACTACACCGCCGATACGGTGCTGGTAGGCAAGGCCCAGTGCAAGGCCGCGCTGCAGCAGGAGGTTGGCCTGCCGGTAGAGGAGAATACCCCCCTGATGGTCATGGTCACCCGTCTGGCCGGCCATAAGGGCCTGGATCTGCTGTGCTATGTGGCAAGGCGGCTGCTGCAGGAGGAAAACTGCCAGTTGCTGATTCTTGGCACCGGCGAAGCCCAGTACGAGCAGTTTTTCAAGGATTTGGCCGCGGAGTACCCCAACCGGGTGGCCGCCAAGATCACCTTCAACCTGGGCCTGGCTGCCCGCATCTACGCCGGCGGCGACATCTACCTGATGCCGTCCAAGAGTGAGCCCTGCGGCCTGAGCCAGATGAACGCCATGCGCTACGGCACTGTCCCCGTGGTACACGCCACCGGCGGCCTGCGGGATACCGTTCCCCCTGCCGATGAAAACGGCAACGGCGGCCTGGGCTTTACCTTCCAGAGCTACAACGGCGACGACTTTATGTGGGCCGTGAAGCGCTGCCTGAACCTGTACCACCATAACCGGGAGGGCTTCCGGGCCCTGCAGTACCGGGATATGATCCAGGACTTCAGCTGGGGCGTTCCCGCCGGCAAGTATATGGAGCTGTTCCATAGAATGCTGGGCTGGTAAACCCAAAAGAGTTAGGTTTATTACAAAAAGACGCGAAGCAGATTTTTCTGCTTCGCGTTTTTGCGTCTACCGGCATCGCCGGCAGATATTCATTGCCCGTAGGGGACGGGTTTCCCGTCCCGTGGCAGTACGATCCTGCACCGCAACCCTTCGGCGGCGCTTGGGATGAGATATAAGATATAAGATATTAGATATAAGATAGCGGCGGCATGTAACCCTCTCCGTCACCGCCGCAAGCGGTGACACCTCTCCCAGAGGGAGAGGCAGCCGCCCTACGGTCTTTGGTGGTAGTTGTTCGTTGACCGTAGGGGACGGGTTTCCCGTCCCGTGGCAGTGCGATCCTGCACCGCAACCCTTCGGCGGCAACGGTAAAGAATGAATGATGAATAATGAATAATGAATAATTGCGGTATCCGCTGCGCGGATGGATTTTAATTCCTCATTCCTAATTCCAAATTTGCAGGTAGTACGATTCTGCACCGTACCCCTTCGGCGGCAGATATTTAACGGGTGTAGGGGCGGCCATTGGCCGTCCGCTGAGGGTGCGGTTACGGTCGGCAGCTATTCGGACGAGCAACACCCCAGGGTGGCCTCTCTTGCCCCTATGGGGCAATTCACCTCCTGCTCGCCCCTACGGTCTTGGAATGGGTGCGGATAATTTTCTAATTCCTAATTTATAATTTGTAATTTGTAATTTGTAATTCTTCCTCGGTGAGAATTTATGAAAAAATCTCAAAAAATAGAGCATATAGCCCTTGACTTTCTTTAATTGCTGAGGTATACTATATACAAACAAATGAGCGCAATATATCGAACACACAAAACCAAGGAGGAATACTATGGACAATATGGCCTATATTTGTTTATACAAAAGCTATCTGCGCACCTTATCTACTTTGACGGATGCCCAGTTTGGCAAGCTTTTCCGCTCGCTGCTGCTATTTTCCCAGGATGGCCAGCAGCCGAGCCTGAACGGCCCGCTGCGCCATGTGTGGCCGGGGATCGCGGAGCAATACCTGCGGGATGCTCAACAATATGAGACTAAGGCGGAAGCTAGCAGGCGAAATGGAGCAAAAGGTGGCCGCGGAAAGAAAGCGGATGCTGCCCAGCCGCCTGATAATACCCAGGGGTATTTAGAAGAAACCCAAAAAACCCAGGGGTATTTAGAAGAAACCCAAAAAACCCAGGGGTTTTTAGAGGAAACCCAAAAAACCCAGGGGTTTTTAGAAAAACCTAAAAAACCCAAAGAAAAGGAAAAGGAAAAAGAAACGGAAAAAGAAAAGGAAAAAGAAAGTGCAAAGGAAAAGGAGAGTGTATCTATACCCCCGGCGGGGCGGGGAGCAGGCCGGGAGGAAGCTGCCGGCCCGGTTTCCGGCGCGCTCGCTTTTCTTCCCCCAACCCTGGATACCATTGCCGCTTATATCAAAGCCCAGGGCCTGGATGCCAAAGCGGAGGAATTTTGGGATTACTACGAAGCCAGGGGCTGGAAAATGGGAGCAAGCCCTATGCAGGATTGGAAAGCGGCCCTGAGAGCCTGGGCCAGAGCAGAAAGGAGGTTTACCAATGGAAAAGCTGACGCAGAACGAGTTTTTTCTCAGGGTGCGCGCTATGGGGATTTCGGTGCCGTTGTATAGCCCGGAGGAATTTATGCAAAAAAAGCTGGAAGCTCTGCGCAATTCCGGCACCAAGTACGGCGGGATGCACTGCCAGGTTTGCAACGATACCGGCTTTGAGCATTTTATCGCCGAGGGGGAGATCCGCTCCCGGCGCTGCGGCTGCATGGATATGCGCATGACCCTGCTGCGCATGGAGCAAAGCGGCCTGCGCGATGCCCTGAAGCGCTACAGCTTTGAAAACTACCAGGCCAAAGAGCCCTGGCAGAAGCATTGCAAGGAAAAGGCTATGGCCTACGCCGCCGACCCCAAGGGCTGGTTTTTTGTAGGCGGCCAGAGCGGCAGCGGCAAGACCCACCTTTGCACCGCCATTGCCGGGGCGCTGATGCTGGGCGGCCACAGCCTGGTGTATATGCCCTGGCGGGAGGACGCGGCCAAGCTGAAGACCCTGGATCGGGATTCCCGGGAGCGGCTGGAGCTGCTGGAAAAGCTGCAAAATGCCCCCTATCTGCTCATTGACGATTTTTTGAAGGCCGCCCCGGATCTTGACGGCCGACCCCGGCCCACCCCGGGGGACATCAACCTGGCCTTTGACCTGATCAGCTACCGCTACCTGAAGGAGCTGCCTACCATCATTTCCTCGGAGCTTTACCCCTGGGAGATCGCCAACCTGGATCAGGCCACCGCCGGACGCATTGCGGAGCGGGCAGGAGAGTTTAGCCTGCGCATCCAGCGCGACCCCAGACGCAACCGCCGCATGGCCCAGCAGGGGAAGTAGGAGCGAGATACAAGATATGAGATATAAGATATGAGATATAAGATAGCGGTCATCGTGGACTGGAGATAATGAATT
>JAFSBW010000079.1 GCA_017437095.1 Oscillospiraceae bacterium | reverse complement strand
GCCACAAAGACAAGCAAACCGCACTCGTCGGCGTACAGGTGGTACGGTAGAGGGCGGTTTGCGCAGTAAGTCAAAATGCCTTGCGAAGCAAGCTTTTTCGCTTCATTCTAAGCAAGTGTTTTGTTTAAAATAAGCTACAGTCCTGGAAATTTGCTCCAAACTGCTCAAAATTGCATTTTGACGGTTTGGGGCTTTATCGACACTCTGAAAGCCCCCGAAAGGTTATTTCGGGGGCTTTTTTGTAAAGAATTTCTTGCATTTTCAGCGCTTTTGCGGTACAATAAGTTGATTTAATATACTCTGGGATGCTCCGGCGGCAAATGGCGGCCAGGCGCTTTCCCGGCTATTACGAGGTATGCTGTGTATTTAAAAAGTTTGGAAGTTCAGGGCTTCAAATCCTTCCCGGATAAGACCCTGATTCGCTTTGGCGACGATATTACCGCCATCGTTGGCCCCAACGGCTCCGGCAAATCCAATATTTCCGATGCCATTTTGTGGGTCATGGGCGAGCAAAGCACCAAGACCCTCCGTGGCGCTAAGATGGAGGATGTGATCTTCGGCGGCACCCAAAAGCGGGCTGCTGTGGGCTTTGCGGAGGCTACGCTCACCCTGGACAATTCCGACCGGGCGCTGCTGTACGATGCCGACGAGGTGATGGTCACCCGCCGGTATTACCGCTCCGGCGAAAGTGAATACTATATCAACCGCCAGTCTGCCCGGCTGCGGGACATCAACGAAATGTTTATGGATACCGGCCTGGGTCGGGAGGGCTACTCCAACATCGGCCAGGGCCGCATTGACGAGGTGCTTGCCCGCAAAAGCTCTGACCGCCGGGAGATCTTTGAGGAAGCTGCCGGTATCTCCAAATACCGCCACCGCAAGGAGGAAACGGAGCGCAAGCTGCAGCACACCCAGGATAACCTGCTACGCATTGAGGACAAGGTTTCCGAGCTGGAAATGCAGCTGGAGCCTTTAAAGGTGCAGTCGGAAAAGGCAGTTAAGTATCTGGCCCTGAAGGAAGAGCTGCAGGGCGTGGAGATCGCCGTGTGGCTGGATACCTTGGAAAAGCTTTCCGCTACCGCCAGAAAAGCGGAGGAGGACTTCGCTTCTGCCAGCTTTGTGCTGCAGCAGGCCCATGAGGAGCTGGACGGCCTTTACGCCAAGAGCGAGGAGCTTTCCCAGGTGCTCCGGGAAAAAGACGGCGAGCTGGAAACCGCCCGCATCAATGCCGCTTTGCTGGATTCTACCCACCAGCAGCTGGATGGCCAGATGGCGGTGATCCGGGGCAATATCACCAATAACGACAATAATATTGAGCGCATCCGGCAGGAGCTTGCGGACGAGGAAAACCGCTCCGGCGGCATTTCCGCCCAGGCGGACCAGGCCAAGGCCCGTATCGCCCAGATCGAAGCGCTGCTGCAGGAAAAGTCTGCCCGCCTGGCAGCTTTGCAGCAGGAGCTGGCGGCTATGACCGCCAACGCCCAGGGCCGGCAGAAGCAGTTTTTGGAGCTGCGCGGCGAGCAGACCCGGCTCAGCGCCGAAATTGCCGGCAGCGAAGCAGACCTGCGGGGCCTGAACGAGAGCCTTTCCCTCAGCGCCCAGCGGGAAAAGGAGCTGGAAGGCGACCTGGATGCCGGCGAAGCGCGGGAGCAGGAAGCCAAAGACAACCTTTACAATTGCCGCCGGGAGCTGCGAAGCGCCCAGGAAGAAGCCAAGGCGGCGGAAAATACCATCGCCGGCTATACCCTGCGCCAGTCTTCCCGGGCCCAACGCCGGGACGAATTGGCCGACGAGCTTCGCCGCCAAACCGCCAAGCTGGAGGGCATCCAGGCAAAGCTGCGGGTGTTCAAGGCCATGGAACGGGATTATGAAAGCTACGGAAAGTCCGTAAAGACGGTCATGCAGGAGGCTCAGCGGGGAAGCCTGCGGGGCGTGCATGGCCCGGTTTCCCGGCTGATCCGGGTAGAGAACGAATATACCACGGCCATCGAGATCGCTTTGGGCGCTGCTATGCAGCAGATCGTTGTGGATACCGAAGCGGAAGGCAAGGCAGGCATCGCCTACTTAAAGCGCACCGGCGCAGGCCGGGCTACCTTCCTGCCGCTGAATGTGATCAAGGGCAAGCGCCTTACGGAGAATGGCCTGGAAAACTGCCGGGGCTTTGTGGGCATCGCCAGCGATCTGGTGCGCTGCGCCGATCAGTACCGGGGCATTGTGGAAAACCTTTTGGGCCGCACGGCCATCGCCCAGGATATCGACGCCGCCATCGCCATGGCGAGAAAATACGCCAACCGTTTTAAGATCGTTACCCTGGACGGCCAGGTTATCAACGCCGGCGGCTCTATGACCGGCGGTTCTGTGAACAAAGAAGCGGGCATCCTCTCCCGTGCCAACGAGGTGGAAGCCCTTTCCGCTCAGGAAAAGGAGCTTTTGTCCGGCAAAGCAGCTACGGAGGAAGCCCTGCGGGAAGCCCAGCGCAGCGCCGACCAGGTGGAGTTTCAGATCACCGCTGCCCAGGATCAGCTCCGGGCGGCTCAGGATCAGGTGCTTCGCCTGCAGGGCCAGGAAAAGCAGCATGAGATCCTCTTGCAGGCCATTGACGATGCTCTGGAAGCTGCCCAGCGGGAGCTGGATGCTTTGCAGCTGCGCCAAAAGGCGGACCGCAAGCGCCACACCCAGCTGGAAACCGCTATTTCTATGAATCAGCGGCAGCTGGAAAAAACCAGCGCATCTCTGGCGCTGCTGGAAGGCAGCGAGAGCCAGGCAAACGCCGAAGCAAACCGCATTACCGGCGAAATGACTACCCTGCGCACGGAAGCGGCGGCTTTGGAAGCCGAGGCCGCTACCGCCAAGAGCCATATCGCCGACCTGGAAGCCCTGCGCAGCAATATGGAGGGCGACCGGGATAAGAAGCTGGCGCTGATCGACATGATCCGCGGCGAAAATACCCGCCTGGCCCGGGAACTGGAGCAGGTAAAGGAGCGGCAGGAGGAAAACGATGCCGAAGCCGGCCAGATGCGCCACCGAATGGACAAGGTGCTGGCCGACCGGGCAGAGGCGGAAGCCAACAAGACCCGCGCCGAGCGCCAGGCTCAGGAAAAGAGCAAGGATATTTTGAACATGGAGCGCGCCTGCGCTCTGCTGGAGCAGAAAAAGATCACTACCGACCTGGAAGAGCGGCAGATCATTGATAAGCTTTGGGAGAACTACGAGCTTACCCCCGGCACGGCCAAGGAAAAGCGGGCTGAGATCGAGTCGGTAGCTGCCGGCACCCGCAAGGTGGCCGAGCTGAAGCGCAAGATCACCCTTTTGGGTACCCCCAACCTGGGAGCCATCGAGGAATACGCCCGGGTAAACGAGCGCTATACTTACCTTTCTACCCAGCGCGACGATGTGCTTACCGCCAAGCGGGATTTGGAGAATATTATCCGCAACATTACCTCGGAAATGACTGCTATTTTCGTTTCCGAGTTCCAGAAGATCGACCGGTATTTCGGCCAGACCTTTACGGAGATGTTCGGCGGCGGCAAGGGCCAGCTGATTTTGGAAGACCCCAACGATCCTCTGACCTGCGGCATCGAGATCCGGGTGCAGCCCCCCGGAAAGCAGGTTAAGACCATTACACTGCTCTCCGGCGGCGAAAAGGCATTTGTGGCCATCGCACTGTATTTTGCTATTTTGAAGGTGCGGCCTACCCCCTTCTGCATGCTCGACGAGATCGACGCCGCTCTGGACGACCGCAATGTGGAGCGCTTTGCTTCCTACCTGCGCAACCTGAGCGAGAAGACCCAGTTTATCGTCATTACCCACCGCCGGGGTACTATGGAAGCTTCCGATGTGCTCTACGGCGTTACCATGCAGGAGCAGGGCGTAAGCAAGCTGCTGCGGCTTGATCTGAACCAGATGGAGCAGTATCTGGGCATTGTGGAATAATATAACCCACCGTAGGGCGGGGCTTGCCCCCGCCGGAAAAAGGAGAATTTATGGGATTTTTTGAGAAAATTAAAATCGGCCTGATGGAGACCCGCAACGCCATCGGCAGCATCTTTACCGGGCTTTCTGAGGTGGATGACGACTTTTACGATGAGCTGGAGGAGCGGCTGATCCTTGCCGACCTGGGCGTGGACACCACCGTGAAGGCGGTGGACCGTTTGCGCCGCATCGTAATGGAAAAGGACCTGAAGACTACGGACCAGGCCCGCAAAGCCCTGCAGAATGTGCTGGCCGAGATGCTCAATGTGGGAGATACCCGGCTGAATATGGAAACTACCCCCGCTGTGGTGCTGGTCATCGGCGTCAACGGCGTGGGCAAGACCACCACCATCGGCAAGCTGGCTACCCGCTATACCGCCGAGGGCAAGAAGGTGCTGCTGGTTGCCGGCGATACCTTCCGCGCTGCCGCTGCAGATCAGCTGGAGATCTGGGCGGGCCGCGCCGGGTGTGACATCGTGCGCCAGCATGAGGGCGCTGACCCTGCCAGCGTGGTATACGACGGCATCCAGTCCGCCCGGGCCAAGGGCGTGGATCTGGTGATCATCGATACCGCCGGGCGGCTGCACAATAAGACCAATTTGATGAACGAGCTGAACAAGATCAGCCGCATCGTAGAGCGGGAGCTGCCGGGCGCTTCCAAGGAAGTGCTGCTGGTGCTTGACGGCACTACCGGCCAGAATGGCCTGATCCAGGCCAAGGCATTTCAGGAATTTGCCGGGGTTACCAGCGTGGCCATTACCAAGCTGGACGGCACTGCCAAGGGCGGCATCGTCATTGCGGTGGCGGATGCGCTGCAGCTGCCGGTCAAGTTTGTAGGCGTAGGCGAGCAGCCTGACGATCTGATGCCCTTTGAGGCGGAGAGCTTTGTGGAGGCGCTGCTGCAATGAAAGTAGTATTGGCAAGCAAAAACCGGCACAAGCTGGTAGAGATCAGCCGCATTTTGGAAAAACTGGATATCCAGCTGGTGCTGCAAAGCGAGCTGGGCGTGGATATCGATGTAGAAGAAACCGGCACTACCTTTGAGGAAAATTCCTTCCTCAAGGCCCAGGCGGTCATGCAGGCCACCGGCCTGCCCGCTTTGGCAGACGACAGCGGCATCGCTGTGGATGCCCTGAACGGCGAGCCGGGCATCTACTCCGCCCGCTACGGCTTCGACGATACCCTGGACGATTGGGGTCGGCTGCTGCTTCTGCTGAAGAACACGGAAAATGTACCCGACGGTCAGCGCCAGGCTCAGTTTGTATGCGTGATCACTTTGGTTACCCCCGAGGGCGAAGTGATCCAGGCCCGGGGCGAGGCCCATGGCGAGCTTCTTCGCCAGGCTGCCGGCCAGGGCGGCTTCGGCTACGATCCCATTTTCTATTATCCTCCCTTTGGCAAAACCTTTGCCGAGGTAACCGCGGAGGAAAAGAATCAAGTGTCCCACCGGGCGGTGGCCTTGAAAGCTATGTACGAAAAATTAAAGGAGGCAGGCTATGCTGACAAGTAAAGAGCGCTCCGAGCTGCGTTCCAAGGCTACAAACCTGGATACTACATTGATGGTAGGCAAGGGCGGCGTGACGGATACCGTCATCGCCGAGGCGGAAAACCAGCTTACCGCAAGAGAACTGATTAAGGGCAAGGTGCTTGAAGGCGCTTTGATGTCCCCCCGGGAGGTAAGCGACGAGCTTTGCGCCGCTACCGGCGCCGAGGGCGTTGCCGTGATCGGCACCAAGTTTGTAATTTACCGCTTTAGCGAAAAATGCCAGGAAGAACGCAACCAGACCGGCCGGGCAAAGCGCAAGGCCACCCCGGTATCCAAGGCAGACCCTGTGCGCAAAGGCATCCGCGCCCGCCGGGCTGTGCAGAAGCAGCAGCGCCAGCAGCGCAACGAGTATTTCCGCCAGCAGGCTATCGATAAAGCCATCGAGCGCAGCCGGGAAAAGCAGCTGCACGGCGAAGAATAATTACAAATCATTGTTTCGGGGGTGGGAAATGTGAAGATCGGCATCTATGGCGGCAGCTTTAATCCGCCCCATTTGGGTCATATCCGGGGCGCGGTGTATGCCAAGGAAAAGCTGGGGCTGGATAAGCTTCTGCTCATTCCCGCAGGTTTGCCGCCCCATAAGGAGCTGGCTTCCGGCTCTCCTACTGCCCGGCAGCGCCTGGAAATGGTGCGCCTGGCGGCGGAGGGCATCCCCGGCGTGGAGATCTCTGATATGGAGCTTCTGCGCCCCGGCAAAAGCTATACCTACCAAACGGTAGAAGCCCTGCGGGAGATCTACCCCGGCGATGAGCTGATCCTCATTATGGGCACGGATATGTACCTTTGCTTTGAGAATTGGACCTACCCGGAGCGCATAATCGCCCATTGTGAGCTGGCGGTGCTGTACCGGGGGGAGAAGGGAGAGCGCCAGCGCTTGCTGGAACACCGGGAAAAGATCGGCTACCCCTGCCGGTTTTTGGAAAACCCGGTTACGGATATTTCCTCCACCCAGATCCGCCGGATGCTGCGCCTGGGGTGCGCAGGGGAGTTTTTAAACGAAAAGGTAGCAGCCTATATCCGGGCCAACGGCCTTTACCGCACCGGGGAAGACTGCCGAAACCTTTCGGAAGAAGCGCTGGAAGAAACAGTAGTAAGCCTGCTGGCTCCCAGCCGAGTAGCCCATGTATTGGGCTGCCGGGATACGGCGGTGGCGCTGGCGAAGCATTACGGCGCCGACCCTACCGATGCGGCCCGGGCGGCATTGCTGCACGATATTACCAAAGCCTTGGACGGGCCGCTGCAATTGACATTGGCCCGGGAGCATGGTATTATTTTGGATGAATTTTCCGCAAAACACCCCAAAACCCTCCATGCCCTTACCGGCAGCTGGATCGCCCAGCATATCTTTGGGGAAAATCAAGCGGTGGTAGAAGCCATCCGCTGGCATACCACCGGCAAGGCCAATATGAACCTGCTGGAAAAGATCATCTATGTGGCCGACTATATGGAGCCTAACCGAAATTTCCCCGGGGTGGACAGCCTGCGCGAGCTTGCCTGGCAGGATATTACCCAGGCCACCCGCATGGGGCTGGAGTTTACGCTGGAGCACCTGAAAAATCAGGGCAGCGAGGTTTCTCCGGAATCGAAGCAGGCTCTGCAATATTTGATGGATACCGGGCATGGCCCGGCGTAATAGAAAGGAGCAAACGCTATGCTTAGTGCAAGAGAGGTTGCCATCATCGCAACCAAGGCGCTGGACAGCAAAAAGGGAATGAATATCAAGCTGCTGAAGATCGACCGGATCAGCACCCTTTCCGACTATTTCCTGATCTGCACCGGTACCTCCAATACCCATGTTAAAACATTGTGCGACATTGCCGAGTACGCCCTGGAGCAGGCCGGGGAAAAGCCCATCGGCCGGGAAGGCCACCGGGGCAATACCTGGGAGCTGCTGGACTACGGCTGCCTGGTTGTGCATGTATTTACCGACGAAGCCCGGAAATTCTACGATCTGGAGCGGCTTTGGGCCGATGCCGAAGTGGTAGATCTGAGCGATATTGTGATCGAAGAGGTGTAAAAAAGCCATGAATTACGAATTTTCCGCCATTGAGAAGAAATGGCAGCGCTATTGGGAGGAAAACAACACCTTCCATACCGATGTGTGGGATTTTTCCAAGCCTAAGTATTATGTGCTGGATATGTTCCCTTACCCCTCCGGCGTAGGCCTCCACGCAGGCCATCCCGAGGGCTATACCGCTACGGACATTATGTCCCGCATGAAGCGCATGCAGGGCTACAATGTGCTCCACCCCATGGGTTACGACTCCTTCGGCCTGCCTGCGGAGCAGTACGCCGTGGATACCGGCAACCACCCCAACGGCTTTACCCAGAAGAATATCGAAACTTTCTCCAAGCAGCTGAAAGAACTGGGCTTTGACTATGACTGGTCTAAGTGCATCGCCACCTCTGACCCTGAGTTTTACAAGTGGACCCAGTGGATCTTCAAAAAGCTGTGGGAAAAGGGCTACGCCAAGCGCATTGAAATGCCCGTAAACTGGTGCGAAGCCCTGGGCACCGTGCTGGCCAACGATGAGGTCATCGACGGCAAGAGTGAGCGCGGCGGCTACCCCGTTGTGAAGAAAATGATGATGCAGTGGGTCATTGACCAGCCTGCATTCGCCGAAAAGCTGCTCGATGGCCTGAACGATATCGATTGGCCGGAAAGCACCAAGGAGATCCAGCGCAACTGGATCGGCAAGTCCACCGGCGTGGAGGTCGATTTCCAGCTGGTAGGCGGCGGCAGCTTCTCTATCTATACTACCTGCATTGAAACCATCTACGGCATTACCTTTATGGTGCTGGCTCCTGACGGCAAGATCACCGAGAGCCTGCTGGATCGGGTAGAAAACCGGGAAGAGGTGGATGCTTACATCGCCGAAGCCGCCCGCAAGAGCGAGATCGACCGCACCGATGCCTCCAAGACCAAGACCGGCTGCCCCCTGAAGGGTGTGTACGCCATCAACCCCGTAAACGGCAAGGAAGTGCCCGTATTCATTGGCGATTTCGTGCTGGGCAACTACGGCACCGGCGCAGTCATGGCCGTTCCCAGCCACGACCAGCGCGACTTTGAGTACGCCGTGGCCCACAATATCCCCATGATCCAGGTTATCGAGGGCCGGGATGTATCTGAGCGGGCCTTTGAAAAGCAGGATTACCTGGGCAAGGGCTGCAAGCTCATTAACTCTGAGGAGTTTACCGGCCTGACCGTGGAGGAAGCCAAGGAGGCTATTACCGCCAAGCTGGAAAAGGCCGGCGTAGCCCGCCGCAAGAACAATTACCATTTCCGTGAGTGGATCTTCGCCCGCCAGCGCTACTGGGGCGAGCCCGTTCCCTGCGTATATACCGAAGACGGCCAGACCCTATTCCTGCCGGACAGCGAGCTCCCCGTGATCCTGCCCGAGCTGGAAGACTACAAGGGCAAGAACGGCCAGGCTCCTCTGGAAAACGCCACCGAGTGGAAGCAGTACAATAAGGATGGCATCGTAGGCAAGCGGGAGACCTCTACCATGCCCGGCTCTGCAGGCTCTAGCTGGTACTTTATGCGCTATATCGACCCCAAGAACAGCGAAACCTTCTGCGATCCGCAGCTGCTGAAGCACTGGCTGCCCGTAGACCTGTACATTGGCGGCCCGGAGCACGCCGTAGGCCACCTGATGTACTCCAGAATTTGGAACCGCTTCCTCTACGATGAGGGCCTGTCCCCCGTGAAGGAGCCCTTCAAGAAGCTGGTACACCAGGGCATGATCCTGGGCGAAAATGGCATCAAGATGGGCAAGCGCTTCCCTGAGTTTGTGGTCAACCCCAGCGACATCGTGCGCGATTACGGCGCGGATACCCTGCGCCTGTACGAGATGTTCATGGGCCCGCTGGAGGTAAGCAAGCCCTGGAGCACCACCGCTGTAGCCGGCGCAAAGAAGTTTATCAACCGTGTGTGGAACTTCTTTACCGAAAGCAGCAACCTCACCGATACCGACGACGGCAAGCTCACCAAGGTATACCACCAGACTGTTAAGAAGGTTACCGCTGACTTTGAGGTGCTGGGCTTCAATACCGCCATCGCCCAGATGATGGTATTCGTAAACGAGGTCTACAAGAACGGCACTTGCCCCAGAGAATATGCCGAGGGCTTTATCAAGATGATCTCCTGCATTACTCCCCATGTGGGCGAGGAGATCTGGCAGATCATGGGCCATGACAATACCATCGCCTTTGAAAGCTGGCCTGCCTATGACGAAGCCAAGTGCAAGGACAGCCAGGTTACCGTCGCTGTGCAGGTAAACGGCAAGATGCGCGGTACTGTGGTTATGGATGCCGACCTGGATAACGATGCCGTCATCGCCAATGTGCTGGCGGACGAGAAGATCGCCCGTTTCCTGGAAAAGCAGGAGGGCCAGATCCGCAAGACCATCGTAGTCAAGAACAAGCTGGTCAACCTGATCGTTAAGTAAAAAACCGCTGAAAAGCGCGAAGCCTCTAACAGGCAGCATAAAAGAAGAGGTTGCTTCAAATGCATCCGTAGGGAATGGCCTATGTGCCATTCCAAGACAAATGCTCATAAAAAACTGGCAGACCGTTTTGGCCTGCCAGTTTTTGCGCTTTGGCTGCCGGGCAACTGCCCGAATCACTTCCCAGCCCGCCGGACGATCTGCTCGCTTTTGCCGAAAGCCATTACACCGGGCTGTTGAAAAAATCCAGCGCCCGTGATACAATCAGTTCGGTAAACTTGAATTTGGAGGTGAGGTTTAATGCACGAAAACCTTATTACGGATTTGACATCAAAAGACGATAAATACGCTTGTGCTATTGCTGATAAAATCATATCCGAGAGTCAAGATACCGATGAATGGTATGGATACTTTGATACCTTTGTTTCGCTGCTTAATCATCCTAAATCGTTGGTAAGAAATCGTGCATTGCACATTCTTGCCGCCAATGCTCAGTGGGATGATAATAACCGCTTTGATACTATTCTATCAGAGT
>JAFSBW010000078.1 GCA_017437095.1 Oscillospiraceae bacterium | reverse complement strand
TGCGCAGATAGACCAGACCGCCCTTGGGGCCGGGGATGGCGCCGCGGATAACGATCATGTTCAGCTCTGCGTCTACCTTAACGATCTGCAGGTTCTCGATGGTAACCTGCTCGTTGCCCATCTGGCCAGCGCCGATCTTGCCGGGGAAAATGCGGGACTGATGGGAAGATGCACCCATGGAACCGGCGTGACGGTGAACAGGGCCGCCGCCGTGGGTCATGTCAGTGCGGTGTGCGCCGTGGCGCTTGATAACACCCTGGTAGCCATGGCCCTTGCTGATGCCGGTGACATCGATCCAGTCGCCAGCGGCAAAGGTGTCAGCCTTGATAACGTCGCCTACATTCAGCTCAGCAGCGTTATCCAGCTTGAACTCTTTCAGGTGCTTCTTGGCTTCTACGCCAGCCTTCTTCAGGTGGCCAGCCTCGGGCTTGCTCAGCTTGGAGTCCTTAATGTCCTCAAAGCCCAGCTGTACGGCTACGTAGCCGTCGTTTTCCTGGGTCTTCTTCTGAGTAACGACGCAGGGGCCTGCTTCCACAACGGTAACAGGGATCACCTTGCCGCTCTCATCGAAGATCTGGGTCATGCCCACTTTCTTGCCGATGATTGCTTTTTGCATGTTTGTTTACTCCTTTTTAGGTTATTGGTTGACAGCCCATTGGGAGGCTTGCCAACATGACCCGTGCCCGATGCTTTTCAGTGCGGGCAGCGGTTAATCCTTATATTATAATGTATAAGGATTACAGCTTTATCTCTATCTCAACGCCAGCGGGAAGATCCAGGCTCATCAGAGCTTCGACGGTCTTCTGGTTGGGGTTGAGGATATCGATCAGACGCTTGTGGGTTCTGCGCTCGAACTGCTCACGGCTGTCCTTGTACTTGTGAACAGCGCGAAGGATGGTAACAACTTCCTTCTTGGTGGGCAGGGGGATGGGGCCGGAGACAGCAGCGCCGTTGCGCTTTGCAGTTTCTACGATCTTAGCTGCGCTGGAATCGATGAGCTGATGATCGTAGGCCTTCAGCCGGATGCGGATCATTTCCTGGTTTGCCATGGTTTGGTTTTCCTCCTTGAATTTCGTACTCAGTTTGCGTGATGTCTGGGTACGGTGAACTGTTTTATTCACGCCGCCGTGCGTATCATTCCGGGCCACGAAAAATGGCCGACGCAAGGCCGACCTTTCCCCTGCCGCAGCGATATACGCAGCGCAAACAGAAGCAGTTCAGCCGCCCGATGACCGGACATACTCCGCAGAAGTTACCGCCTTTCGGCGCAATCTCCTGCATCATCGCAGTGCGCTAGTTTGGGCATAGTAAGCCCACACGCGCTCGACTATGATACCATACATCTGCTTAGTTGTCAAGCAGAAATTTAGAAATAATTACAAACTTTTCTATAAATTTTTGGCACTTTCGCAGAATTATTTTTGGGGTAATAGGCGCAAAAAACGGAGCGCCTGAGCGCTCCGTTTTATTATGCATCATTAGCCTTTATATCTGGGCTGGCAGGTCAGGTTTACGCCCAGGCGCTTGAAGGTGTTTTCGTCTACGGCGGAGAGGATCACGCTGGAATGCACCTGGCAGCCCCGAAGCTGAGCCAGCTGCTCCATAGCAAGCTCCGCCGTGGGGTTGGTAGCCGCGCTGATGGAAAGGGCGATGAGCACCTCGTCGGTATGCAGCCGGGGGTTGCGGTTGCCCAGATGGTCCACCTTTAAGTGCTGGATGGGGTCGATGACCACCGGGGAGATCAGGTGCAGCTCGTCACGGATGTGGCCCAAGGCTTTCAGAGCATTGAGCAGCAGCGCCGCGGAGGCACCCAGCAGAGCGGAGGTCTTGCCGGTAACGATGGTGCCGTCGGGCAGCTCCATGGCGGCGGCGGGCTTTTGGGTCTTTTCCGCCAACTCCAAAGCGGGAGCCACCACCGGGCGGTCATTTTCCGTAACCCCCAGCTTGCGCATAAGCAGCTCCAGCTTGCGCACCGGCTCTTCCCCACCCTTGCCCCGCTTGGCATCGCAGGCGGCGGCATAGTAGCGGCGGATAATCTCCTGGGCGGCGGCGTGCTTCACCGCTTCTTCGTCCACGATGCAGTTGCCCACCATGTTTACGCCCATATCCGTAGGGGATTTGTAGGGGCACTGGCCCAGGATCTTTTCAAACATGGCCACCAGCACCGGGAAGGCTTCCACATCCCGGTTGTAATTTACAGCGGTGGCGCCGTAAGCTTCCAGGTGGAAGGGGTCGATCATGTTTACATCGCTCAGGTCTGCGGTTGCGGCCTCGTAGGCCAGGTTCACCGGGTGATTCAGGGGCAGATTCCAAACCGGGAAGGTTTCAAACTTGGCATAGCCCGCGTTAACGCCCCGCTTATGCTCATGGTACAGCTGGCTCAGGCAGGTAGCCAGCTTGCCGCTGCCGGGGCCGGGGGCGGTAACTACCACCAGCTCCCGGGTAGTTTCCACAAAATCGTTCTTGCCGAAGCCCTCGTCGGAAACGATGTGGGCCGTATCGGAGGGGTAGCCCTCGATGGCGAAATGGTGGTACACCCGAACGCCCATGCCCTCCAGCCGCTCCTGGAACGCCTTGGCTGCCCGCTGGCCGGCATAGCGGGTAAGCACCACGGAGCTGACATACAGGCCGAAGCCCCGGAAAATATCCAGCAGGCGGATCACATCCCGGTCGTAGGTAATGCCCAGGTCGCCCCGGATCTTGTTCTTTTCAATATCGTTGGCGTTGATGGCGATGACCATCTCCACCTGGTCCTTGATCTGCAAAAGCATTTGCAGCTTGCTGTCCGGCTGGAAGCCGGGAAGCACCCGGGAGGCGTGGTTATCGTCGTACAGCTTGCCGCCGAATTCCAGATACAGCTTGCCGCCAAACTGGGCGATCCGCTGGCGGATATGCTCAGACTGCATGCGCAGGTATTTATCGTTATCATAGCCCATTTTCATTGCCGCAGCGCCTCTCTCTTTGAAAAAATACCCTACTATTGTACCGCATCGCCGGAAAAATAGCAAGAGTAAAAACCATCAAAATCCGCCATTACTTTTTATATATTATACTATTATAATGTAGACGAAACGCCCCCTTCGTGGTAAAATAGGATAAACGCAAAAAGGAGGGGCTGCTATGGATCTGTTTTCCCGAACGGAGCTGCTTTTGGGAAAGAGCGCTATGGAAAAACTGAAAAATGCCCGGGTAGCCGTATTTGGCCTGGGGGGCGTAGGCGGCTATGTGGCGGAGGCCCTGGCCCGCTCCGGCATCGGCCGGCTGGAGCTTATTGACCACGATACCCTGAGCCTGACCAACCGCAACCGCCAGATTTTGGCCACCGAAGCCACCCTTGGCATGGCCAAGGCGGAAGCCGCCGCCCAGCGGGCCAGGGCTATCAACCCCAGCATTCAGGCAATAGCCCGGCAGGTGTTCTACACCCCGGAAACTGCCCACGAATTTGATTTTACCCGCTATGACTATGTGGTAGACGCCATTGACACCGTTACCGGCAAGCTGATGCTGATCAAAGCCGCAAAGGAAGCAAATGTGCCCATCATCAGCAGCATGGGCACGGGCAACAAGCTGGATGCTACCGCCTTCCGGGTGGCAGACATTTACGAAACCAGCGTTTGCCCATTGGCCAGGATCATGCGCAAGGAATGCCGCAAGCGGGGAATCGATAGCCTGAAGGTAGTCTACTCTGAGGAAGAGCCTATCTCCCCTGCCCTTTCCGAGGAGGAAAAGGAGGAAATGCCGGAGGGCCGCCGGGCGCTGCCGGGAAGCGTGGCCTTTGTGCCGGCGGTAGCCGGGCTGATCATCGCCGGCGAAGTGATCAAAGACCTGATTAAATAACCTTTACGCACCCTGGGCTTTCCGGGGTGCGTTTTTCGCGAGCGGGGGGGATGTAGAGTGAAGATTTAACAGTGGAGAGTGAAGATTTCGCCATCTTAACTCTTCAATCTTCAATCTTCGATCTCAAACGGCGGTAGTAAGCTTAGAAGCGCTGTCTTTTTTCTTGTTTTGGTGCAGAGTGCGTGGTATAATGGGAGCATATTCAAAATGGAGGTGTTTCCATGAAATTTAGTGTTAACCACCCCGCGCTGTTTATCCTGGCCGGCGTTCTGGTGGCTGTGGTGCTGGGCCAGTCGGTGTATTTCCTGGTCAAGGCTCTGCGGCGGGCCAAGCAGCTGGGCATGGATACCGCAAAGATCCGCAAAACCATCCGCACCGCTGCCATATTTACCATCGCCCCGGCGGTAGCCATCGTGCTGAGCGTGATCACCCTTAGTAAGGATCTGGGCCTGGCCCTGCCCTGGCTGCGGCTGAGCGTAGTAGGCTCCCTGTCCTACGAAACCGTAGCCGCAGGCAATGCCCTGAGCGCCATGGATCTGGAGCTGGGCAAGGTAAGCCAGCTTACCGCCCAGCAGTATGTAAATATCACCCTGGTGATGACCGTTTCCATCATGGTAGGCATTTGGCTGGTGCCGGCTATCAGCAAAAAGCTGCTGGGCGGCGTGTCCAAGCTGCAGCAGCGGGATGCCAAATGGACGGATATCCTCAGCAATGCCATGTTTATTGGCATGATCGCCGCCTTTTTGGGCTTTGTGTTCTGCGATTTCTCCCGGCTTTGGAGCCCGGAAGCAGGCTTTAGCGCAACCTCCGGCCTGATCCCGGTTTGCGTTATGGCGGTTGCCGCGCTGGTAATGGTGCTGTGCGGCGCGCTGATGAAGCTGCTCAAGTGGAAATGGCTCAACGATTACGCCCTGCCCATTTCCATGATCGCGGGTATGGCCAGCGCCATTCCCATCACCGCCTGGCTGGGCTAAAAGGAGGCTGCTGATATGAAAAAGAATCTTAGCTACATAGATTCCGTCCACCGGGACGGTACTGTTTGGAATCTGGGCGTTATGGCGCTGCTGCTGCTGTTCCCCGTAGCCGTTGCCCTGCTGTTCTCCACCGCGCCGGATTGGGGCGCTCTGGCCACCGGCCTGTTTGCCACCGCTCCCATGTACTGGGCTACCGGCATTATTGAAACCATCACCTTTGTGCCCATGCTGGGCGCCGGCGGCTCCTACCTGAGCTTTGTTACCGGCAACATCTCCAACCTGAAGCTGCCCTGCGCCCTGAACGCCCTGGAGCAGAACGAGGTAAGCGCCACCAGCGAAGAAGGCGAAGTGATCTCCACCATCGCCATCGCCGTTTCCAGCATTGTAACTACGGTGATCATTGTAGTGGGTGTGATCCTGATCGTTCCTTTGCAGCCTATTTTGCAGTCTGCGGTGCTGGAGCCTGCCTTTGCCCAGATGCTCCCTGCCCTCTTCGGCGGCCTGGGCGTAGCCTTTATCTCCAAAAACTGGAAGATCTCTGTTGCCCCCATCGCTCTGATGCTGGTGCTGTTCATTTTTGTTCCCGCCCTGAATGCCGGTACGGTTGGCATTATGGTGCCCTTCAGCGCCGTGTTTACCATTGCTGTGGCCCGCATTCTGTACAAAAAAGGAGTGCTGTAAATGGGATACATTATTCTTGGTCTGGTGGCAGCATTGCTGGCGGTTATTTTGCTGAGAGCTGCCGCTTTCCGGCCTAAGCAGGCTATACCCGTTGCCCCTGCCGCCCTTGGCTTCGACCAGGAAGCCCCCGTAAAGGCCCTGGCCCAGTTGGTACGGTGCAAAACCGTATCCTACAACGATCCTTCTTTGGAAGACGATGCCGAGTTTCAAAAGCTGATTGGCCTGCTGCCGGAGCTTTACCCCAATGTGTTTAGCAAATGCAGCTTTCAGCAGCTGCCTGACCGGGCTTTGCTTTTTCGCTGGCCGGGCAGATCCTCTGCCGCGCCCAGCGTGATGATGGCTCACTACGATGTGGTGCCGGTAAACGAAGAAAACTGGGATGTACCCCCCTTCGAGGCCCTCATTAAAGACGGGGTCATGTGGGGCCGGGGCACTCTGGATACCAAGGCTACCTTCAACGCCATCCTCAGCGCTGCCAACGAGCTGATCAGCTGGGTCTTCCAGCCGGAAAACGATGTGTATTTCGCCTTCTCCGGCGGCGAAGAGATCAACGGTATGGGCGCAGTCAACATCGTAAACTATTTTAAGGAAAAGGGCATCCAGCCCGCTCTGGTGGTAGACGAGGGCGGCGCGGTGGTGGAAAATGTGTTCCCCGGGGTCAAACAGCCCTGCGGCCTGATCGGTATTGCGGAAAAGGGCATGCTCAACGCCCAGTACCGGGTTATGTCCTCCGGCGGCCATGCTTCCTCCCCTCCCCCCAACACCCCCATCGACATTCTGGCGAAAGCCTGCCGGAAGCTCCACGGCAAGCCCTTCAAAATGCACATTACCAAGCCCGCAGCGGAAATGTTCGATACCCTGGGGCGGTATTCCAGCTTTGGCTACAAGATCCTCTTTGCCAACCTTTGGCTGTTTAAGCCGGTGCTGAATCTGTTCTGCCGCATAAGCGGCGGCGAGATCAACGCCCTGGTGCGCACCACCGTAGCCTTTACCCAGATGCAGGGCAGCTCCGCCCGGAATGTGATGCCCCCGGAGGCCACTATGGTTTCCAACATGCGGCTAAACCCGAAGGATTCTGTTCAGAGCGCTATCGATTACTTAAACAAGGTAGTTAAAGACGAGCGGGTAGAGATCACCGCCCTGGAAAGCTTCGAGCCCTCCCCCATTTCCGAAACCGGCTGCGATGCCTGGAACAAGGTAGCCTCTGCCGTAGCCTCCACCTGGCACGGCTGCATCGTATCGCCCTACCTGATGGTGCAATGCTCCGATTCCCGGCACTACCGCGACCTCAGCAACCATGTTTACCGTTTCTCTGCCATGGATCTTACCGCCCAGGAGCGCAAAAGCATCCACGGCAACAACGAAGGCATCCGCCTGGAAACCATCTGCAAAGCGGTGGAATTTTACCTGCGGCTGCTGAAGCTTTGCTAATATTCCCGCTATCCGCTTCCGGCCCAAACCGGAAGCGGATATTTTATTGCATTTTGCAAAAGGCCATGATAAAATAACAGAAAATATAGGGCGCTATGCCCGCCGGGCTTTCCGGGAAAGGAGAAAGGCTTATGTATTACAAAAACGCCAGGATCTTCGCTTCTGATTTTCAGTTTCATATGGGCAGCTTCCAGGTAGAAGACGGCCGCTTTGGGGCTGTGTTTACCGGGAATGTGCCTGAGGATGCGGTAGATCTGCAGGGGGCTACGGTGATCCCCGGCCTGGTGGATGTGCAGCTGCGCTCTGGGGCAGATAGCCTGCAGGAAACTGCCGCAGCCCTTGGGGAAAGCGGCGTTACCTCCTTTGTGCCGGTTGTGCAGGCAGACAGCCTGGCCCAGGTAGCTCTTGAAGCCGAAATGGCAGGAAGCCGCCTGATGGGCCTGCGCCTGGAAGGCTTCCGCGGGGAAAGCATAGACGAGCTGCGCCAGCTCTGCGAATGCGCCCCTGCTCCGGTGGTTATGGCCCAGCTGCCCAGCGCTGCCGGGTTTATCGGCAAGGCAAGCGGCCTTTGCACCGTGAGCCTGGGGGCTCAGGAAACTGCCTATGAGCAGGGGCGGGACGGTTTTGCCGCAGGCGCCACCTTCCTGGAAAACCTTTACTGCCACCTGCCCCTGGTAAGTGAAAACAAGCCCGGCATGATCGCTGCCGCCGTGGAAAACCCCAATGTAAAAGCCGAGCTGGTATGCGCCCGGCTGGTTTGCCACCCGGCGCTGGTGCGGCTGGCCTTTGCCATGTTCGGCCCGGAGCGGATGGTGCTTTCCTCCGGCAATGCAGAGGAAAATCTGTACCAGGGCGTTATCAACGCCATCCGTTATGGCGTGCCGGAAGCCGATGCCCTGCGCGCTGCTACCTATAACGCCGCCTGCGCCGTTGGCGCCGGAAAAGAGGTTGGCATGATCGCCCCCGGGCGGCGGGCAGATTTTATCGTTTGCCGCAGCGATTTCTCCGGCAAGCGGGTATTCATCGCCGGCGAAGAAATCTAAACGAATAAGAGGCTCTTATGTTCCATCGCTTTGTTGGGGATCGGGCGTTTTACCGCCGCATTTTTGCCATAGCCATCCCCATTATCATCCAAAACGGCATAACCAACTTTGTATCCCTGCTGGATAATATTATGGTAGGCTCCATTGGCCCGGAGCAAATGAGCGGCGTGGCCATAGCCAACCAGCTATTGTTCGTATTTAACCTGTGCATCTTTGGCGCAAGCTCCGGCGCGGGCATCTTTACCGCCCAGTTTCACGGCAGCGGCGACCACGAGGGCGTGCGCCATACCTTCCGCTTTAAGCTGCTTGCCTGCACGGCCCTTACCCTGGCCGGCAGCGCTCTGCTGCTTTGCGCCGGAAAAACCCTGATCGGCCTGTACCTGCAGGGCGAAGGCGACCCCCTGCAGGCTCAGCGCACCCTGGGCTACGGGCTGGACTATTTGGGGGTTATGATCATCGGCCTGATCCCCTTTGCCATAACCAACTGCTACAGCAGCACCCTGCGGGAAAGCGGCCAAACGGTAGTACCCATGGTTGCAGGCATCGTTGCGGTGTTTGTAAACCTGGCAGGAAACTATATTCTGATCTTCGGCCATTTGGGCCTGCCGGCTATGGGCGTGAAGGGCGCAGCCCTGGCCACGGTAGCTTCCCGGTTTGTGGAGCTGGCCATCGTTGCGGTTTGGACCCATTGCCACGGCAAACGCCACCCCTTTATTTGCGGAGCCTTCCGCTCGGCCTATATCCCCGGCAGGCTTTGCCTGAGCATTTTTCGCAAGGGTATGCCCCTGCTGATCAACGAATTCTTTTGGGCCAGCGGCATGGCCATATTAAACCAGTGCTACTCCCGGTGCGGCCTGGATGTTGTGCCGGCCAGCAACATATCCGGCGTTTTGTTCAACCTGGGCAGCGTAGCCTTCCTGGCGCTGGGCAACGCCGTAGGCATCCTCATGGGGCAAATGCTGGGCGCTTGCCGGCCGGAGCAAGAGATCCGGGATACCAACCGCAAGCTTCTGGCGCTGTCTGTTTCTACCGGCATTCTTTTTGGCGGCCTGGTAGCCGCAGCCTCCGGGGCATTCCCCCAGCTGTATAAGGCCAGCGCCTCCATACGGCTTTTGGCTACCCAAATGCTGATCATCAGCTCCATTATGATGCCCTTCAACGCCTTTACCAACGCTACCTATTTTACCCTGCGCTCCGGCGGCCAGACCGCGGTAACCTTCTTATTTGACAGCTGCTTCGTTTGGCTGGTATGCGTTCCCCTGGCCTATTGCCTGAGCCGCTTTACTGCTATTACCATCATTCCCCTTTACGCCATCTGCCAGAGCCTGGACCTGATCAAATGCATCCTGGGCAGCTATATGCTCAAAAAAGGCAAATGGATCCAAAACCTGACCCAATAAAACCAAAAGGTTACGGCGGGAGCAAGCTGTACAGTGTAGTAACATAGTACACAGGTGTGTAAAGACATGGTACACAGTTTTATGGTACAATAAAGGCATCAAAAAACAGACAAAAGGAGTGCTGTAAGATGCCGTGGGAGTGTAGAACTGTGGA
>JAFSBW010000077.1 GCA_017437095.1 Oscillospiraceae bacterium | reverse complement strand
GGCCAGGCCTTCCTGGAGCTGCACCCCACCAAGTACGGCGAAGAGCTGGTTAAGAAGATGGAAGCTAACGGCGCCAAGGCTTACCTGGTAAACACCGGCTGGAACGGCACCGGCAAGCGCATCACCATCAAGGATACCCGCGGCATCATCGACGCCATCCTGGACGGCTCCATCCTGAAGGCCGAAACCAAGAAGATCCCCCTGTTCGATCTGGAGGTTCCCACTTCCCTGCCCGGCGTAAACCCCGCCATCCTGGATCCCCGCGACACCTACGCAGATGTAGCTGAGTGGGAGACCAAGGCTCAGGATCTGGCTGGCCGTTTCATCAAGAACTTTGTTAAGTACACCGGCAACGAAGCCGGCAAGGCTCTGGTAGAGGCTGGCCCCAAGCTGTAACAAAACTAAGTTTGCCCTGACGGGCAAGTGAAGCTGCCTTGCGGCAGTGAAGTTACTTTGTAGTGAAGCAAAGTGTTGCAAGTGTTTTAGGGCAAACTTAACTTCACTTTTGCCCAAAAGGCAAATACTTCACTGTAAGCCATTACAGCTTCACTTCAAACCGAAGGTTTGAAACTTCACAAAAAAAGATACCACCCGAACAAGAAGGTTAATTTCTTGTTCGGGTGGTTTTGTTTTATCAAGTAACAAACAGCGAATTTGTACGGCAAATTACCTTTTTTTGTAGAAAGACTTTCTTATAGAGCGTTGCCATTTGCGGGCGATTCGCACCCCAGGGTGGCCTCTCTTGCTCCTATGGGGCGATTCACCTTCTGAATCGCCCCTACGCATTTTGAAATGGGTGCGGCGGCGGACATCTGGGGACGGGTTTCCCTACGGGCAAGGAAATAGGCGCAAAAAATCCCTGAGAGCTTTGGCTCTCAGGGGTTTTTGCTTATCTTACATACTCAACCACGACACGGCGGTTGGGCTCGGTGCCGGTGGAGTAGGTGGTGATGTTGTCCATCTCCTGCAGGGTTGCGTGGATCACATGGCGCTCGTAGGCGTTCATGGGCTCCAGGGTGGTGCGGCGGCGGGCCTTGAGAACCTGCTGGGCCTTCTTGCGGGCATAGCGGCGCAGGCTTTCCTCCCGCTTTTCCCGGTAGTCCTCGGCGTCCACATTGATGCGCACATGGCCGTCGATATCCCGGTTGATGGTGTAGTTGCACAGGTGCTGGATGGCATCCAGGGTATCGCCCCGGCGGCCGATCAGGTAACCCAGGTCATCGCCCACCAGGTCTACCTTGTAGGTGTTCTCGTCGGCCTTCCAGGCGTGGGGAACAGCCTTGGAGCCCATATGCTCCATAAGGCCGGCCAGGAAGGTTTCGATTCGCTCTTCTACAGAGCCGGCTTCGGCGGGAGCATACTGCTTGACAGCGGCCTTCTTGGGCTCTTCCTTCTTTTCAGCCTTGGGCTGCTTCTTTTCGGCCTTGGCTTCTTCCTTCTTAGGCTCGGCCTTGGGAGCGGCAGCTTTGGGGGCTTCCGGCTTGGCAGCGGCGGGCTTCGGCTCTTCCTGCTTTACGGGGGCAGCCTTCTTGGGCTTGGAGCGGGAAGCAGAGGAAAGAGCTACCTTGGGAGCCTCGGGGATATCGGGAGCTTCGTAGGTAACCTGCACCTTGGCGGGGCTGGCGCCAAAGCCCAGGAAGCCGGGCTTGGCCTGAGCCAGAAGCTCTACGGAAACGCTGTCCCGGTCCAGACCCAGCTGAGCCAGGGCAGCTTCCACGGCAAGATCATAGGTCTTGCCGGTGGTAACAATGGATTTGAGCATAGATATTATTCCTCCGTGTTGCGGTAGCGGTTGGGATCATAGGCCCGGCCCTTGCAGAAGGGGCGGTCGCTTACGCCGGAAAGGGTCTGCTTTTCGGCAGGCGCTTCTTCCATAGCAATGCCCTTCTTGGCGGCGTATTCCCGGGCAGCGGCAGCCTTGGCAGCGGCTTCTTCGTTGCGCTTGGCCTGCTGCAGCTTCTTCTTGCTGGTGTTGGTGGTAATACCGTCAGGATTTTCGGCCCGGCGGGCAGCTCTGAGAGCCTCCTTCTCGGCCTCGATGCGGTCGCGCTCCATGGCGATCTTCAGCTTTTCGGCATCCTCGGCATCGTAGATCTTGCGGTAGTGAACGGTCATAATGCTGTCGGAAACGGTGGATACCAGGCCCTGGATAAACCAGTAAAGGCTCATGGCGCAGGGCATGCTAAAGCCGATCCACAAGGACATAAGGGGCATGATCCACATCATGGTCTTAGAGGTCTGGTTGGCCTTGGATTCCTTGGCGGCTTCGTCATCGTATACGCCGTTTTCGTTGGTAATGACGGAATTGTTGGTCTTCTGGGCTACGATCATGCTCAGCACCTGGCCGGCGGCGGACAGCACCGGCAGCAGGAAAGCGCCGATGTGGGCCCAGTCGTAGGCGCTCCACTTGAAGACATTCAAAGAGGGCACACCGCTCAGGTCGATGCCCAGGAAGGAGAAGTTGATGCCTTCCAGGGTACGCTCGCTGACAGCGATACCGGCAGCCTTGATCTGCTCAGCAAACTGGGAGATGTTGGCGGCAGCGGTCATCTGGTGGTAGTAGCTATTGCCGCCGAACAGCTCGGGAGCGGCTTCCTTGATGACACGGATGATCTCCTTGGCTTCGCCCCGGCTTTCGTGAAGCATGTACACGATAGGCTCACGGACGACACTATAAAGAGGGATCAGGATCAGCAGAGGCACAAAGGCCCACAGGCAGCCGCCGCCCAGGGAGATACCCTCGTCCCGGTACAGCTGCTGCATGGCTTCGTTCTGCTTCTGGGGATTGTCTGCGTATTTTTCCTGGATCTTTTTAACTTGGGGGCTGATACGGGACATTTTCATGGAGCTGCGCTTGCTCTTGGCGGCAATGGGCAGCATGATCACCTTAACGATGATGGCAAACAGGATCATCGAAACACCGTAGTTGCCGGTGAAACGGTAGAGGATGTCCATCAGGTAGCCGAAAGGCACACGAATAATATCCCAAAAGGATGCGAGAATCATAATGTTTCCTCCTTAAGGAACGGGATCGTATGGGTCGCGCTTGCTAAAGGGATGGCACCGCAGAAAGCGGCGCAGGGCAAGATACCCCCCTTTGGCAGCCCCATACTTTTGGATGGCTTCCAGGGCATATTGGGAGCAGGTAGGTATATATCGGCAGCGGCGGGGAAAGGCGGGGGAGATATGCTTCTGATAAAAGCGGATAAGAGAAAGAAAGAGGGTTTTCACAGCTTGCCCTCCCGGAGGATGCCGGCTTTTTGCGCCAGATCCAGGTAGGCCTTGGTAAGCTTATCAAAGGGGGCTTCTACGGCACGGCCGCGGGCAACTACTACGATATCGTAGCCCGGCAGAAACGCTTCTTCGTTGAGCCGGTAGATCTCCCGCAAGCGGCGGCGGGTGCGGTTGCGCACCACGGCGTGGCCCAGCTTTTTGCCGGTAGTAATACCTACGCGGTTGATGCCCGTGCGGTTGCGCCGGGCGTAAAGCACCAGATAGGCGTTGGCAAAGCCGGAGGAGCTGTAGAGCCTGCGGAAAACATGATTAAGCTTTAAGCTGGTGGAAAACTTCATGGAAAAACTCCCCAAAAGATGCCTTTTTCAGGCGCAAGCGAAAACGGGCAGATTCGCTGATCTGGCAGCGAGGTGTTTTGAGAGTATATCCCCAGGCAAGCCCGCAGATGGGGATCGGCGAGGTGAAAGCCGCAGATTTTTTCACAGGGCAAGCCAGAAAAACGCAGGAATACTTTGTGTATTTCAAGTTTTTTTGGCGCGGCGCTGGGGGAAAAGATGCGCTTTCAGCTGGCGAGGCCTATCAAGGGTTAGCCTAAAATAAAAGGGAGCGGGGCGAATTTTCCATTCGCCCCGCATGGACTCCCGTTTCGCTATGAGCGATATAACACTGCGTGAACCCAATCATGCAAATGGGAATCAGTGCTTTTCCTAAACTAGAATAAGATTAGGCAGACAGAACCTTGCGGCCTTTGGCACGACGGCGGGCCAGCACCTTGCGGCCGTTGGAAGTAGCCATTCTCTGGCGGAAACCATGAACCTTGGATCTGTGACGCTTAGTGGGCTGATAGGTACGCTTCATTTGTGTACACCTCCTGTCAAATTCAATATGCTCAACAGCCTTGCGGCCGCAGCAACACATACTTATACGAATTCTTAAAGCTTTCTATTAAGAATTAGTATTAGTGACTATACATAGTCACACTTGACGATTATAACCGAAAAGTCAAGCCAGGTCAACAACTTTTTTTGGATTTTACCCCCAAAATTTGAGAAAGAGGAAACGAAAAATGCAGAATAAAAGATATAAGATAGATAATAGATATAAGATAAAAGATATAAGATATAAGATACCGGAGAGCATATATCTTATATCTTTTATCTAATATCTCATATCTCATATCTCATATCTAGCTTTGCTGAGAGGGCTCTAGGGAGGGTCAAAGACCCTCCCCTACATTTTGTTGCGTATGGATATTCGGGCGAATTAAGCAGCGGGGGTATCGTCAGGGTTACCGCCTGCGCCGGGATCCGGGGTGTCGCTGCCCTGGTCGGTGTTGCCGCCTTGATCCGGGGTGTCGCCGCCGGCATCGGGGGTTTCACCGCCCTGATCCGGGGTTTCGCCGCCTTCGCCGCTGCCGCCGGGTGTGGTTTCACCGCCGGTACCGGGTGTGGTTTCGCTGCCGGTGCCGGGGGTAGTTTCACCGCCGCCGGGGGTAGTTTCTCCAGGGGTAGTTGCGCCCGGAGTGGTTTCGCCGGGGGTCGTGGCAGGCGGGTTAAGGTCGTCCCGGTAGCTTACATTCAGCTTGTCCTTGCCGAAGGTGCCGTTTAGCTTCTGCATGACCCGCTCCCAGGCTTTGCTGTCCTTTTCCTGGTCCATAGGCAGGGGCTGGTAGTCGTTGCCGGAGGTCTTGGTGCCGCTGACGAAGCAGGGAATGATGTTCACCTCTCCCAGATGCACCGTGCCGTCCAGCTCCCGGATCACATCCATCTGCAAGATGGCGGTATCCAGATCCGCAGGGCCGGTATTGCCGCCGAAGGAGAAATTGCCCAGGCTGTAGAAAATCACGCCGCCGTTATAGTATTCAATGGGCTGCAGCACATGGGGGTGGGCGCCCCAAACGATGTCCGCGCCGCCGTCGATGGCGTAGCGGGCGATGTTCTTCTGGGTGCTGTTAGGCTTATAGTAGTATTCCTGGCCCCAATGGACATTTACCACCACGATCTCCGCACCCGCATCCCGCAGGCTCTTGATGGCGGTTTTGATGCCCGTAGGCTCGGTGGGGAAATTGTGGGCATATACGCCGATCTTCAGGCCGCTGGGGGTAGTAAAGAGCTTGGTAGACTTGGACTCCACATAGTGGATGCCCGCAGCATCCAGGGTAGCCAGGGTATCGGCGTAGGCATCCTTGCCGTAGTCCATGGTGTGGTTGTTGACGATGCCGGCGTACTCTACGCTGCCCAGGGTCATAATGTTTACATACTCAGGCTTACCCCGGAAGGTAAACAGCTTGTCGGCCTGCTTGCCGCGGGAAGACAGCACGCACTCCAGGTTGATAAAGGTGCAGTCGTCCGCCTGGAAAATATCCACCACATCCTTAAAGGGGTAGGTGTAATCGTTACCCACCTTGCCTACGAAGGTATGGGAGCCGCTGCTGCCCTGCACATTGGCAAAGGTGCAATCGCCTACAAAAGAGAGGGTATAATGGGTAGGCTGAGGCTCAGGGGTGGTAGTAGGCTCGGGGGTGGTTGTCGGCTCAGGGGTAGTGGTGGGCTGTGGGGGGGTAGTAGGCTCGGGGGTGGTAGCTGGCTCAGGGGTCGTGGCTGGCTGAGGGGTGGTAGTAGGGGCGGGGGTGT
>JAFSBW010000076.1 GCA_017437095.1 Oscillospiraceae bacterium | reverse complement strand
GTCCTGAACATAAGCCTTCATGCCGTTGCAGTATACCAGGCCTTCAAATTCCAGATCGTTAACGCCCTGGTTGAAGTAATAGTATACGCCTTCCTGCTTGGTAATGCCGGTGAAAGCGGTGTTCACATGACCGGCCTTGATGAGATATTTGGTGCCTTCGAAGGTGATCAGGCCGTCATAGCTCAGCTGAGCCTGGCCGCCCTTAATATACCAGTTGCCAGCGGAGTTGGCGATCAGGCCGGTGTAGTTCCACTGTACCTCGTTGTTGATGTAGTAATAGTAATTACCGTCATCGCCCTTGGCCAGGCCGTTCTTGATATTCTCATCGGGAGCCTGGTAGTTGGGATCAGCAGCGCCGCAGACGGTACACTTGCCATCGGAATAGCTGTGGCCGTTGGCGGGGATCACCTCGGTGGTCACATCGCCGCAGTTATTACAAGTGTTGGTGCGCAGGCCGCTTTCGGTGCAGGTAGGAGCCTTGATGGAGGAAACATAGTCATGGCCCAGAGCTGCTACATAGTTATCCACATAGCTGTCGCCGCAGGAGCAGGTGTAGGTGGTGTAGCCCTGAGCGGTGCAGGTAGGAGCGGTAACTGCGGAGGAGTAACTGTGGGTATGGGGATCTTCAGGTACTTCCTCGCTGGGCACATAGGCTACATACCAGATATGCACAGTATCGCTCTTCTTTACATTCATGCTGCCGGCAGGAATGTCTACGATCAGCTGGTTGTTGGCATCGATATAGTAGGTAGTGCCGTTGAGCAGGATCTTGTTGTTCTTGTCGGAGGTGCTGCCGCCGAAGACCATGGTCAGCTGGCCCGCTGCGGGAGCGTTGAAAGAGATCACATCGTCAGAAGAATCGAACACCAGGCACTGGGTAAGGGTTGCGCCGTTGTAGGTTACCTTGCCCTTGTTGGTAGCCAGAGCGCCGCTGAAGGTATAGAAGCTGCTTTCCAGAGCGCTGTCGGTAAAGCTGTGGATATAGTCGCTGGGGGATGCGGGAGGCAGGGTGCTGGGGTCGGTTTCGCCGCAGACGGTGCATTTTCCGTCAGCGTAGCTGTGGCCAAGCGCTGCTACATAGGTATCCTTATAGCTGCTGCCGCAAACGCTGCAGGTATAGGAAGTATAACCCTGGGCGGTGCAGGTAGGCGCGGTGACCGCAGAGGAGTAGCTGTGGCCGAGAGCATCTACATAGGTATCCTTATAGCTTTCGCCGCAGGAGCAGGTGTGGGTGGTATAGCCCTGAGCGGTGCAGGTGGGGGCGGTGACCTTTGCGGTATAGCTGTGGGTATGGGTAGCGGGGTCTTCCAGGCCGCAGTTCTGGCAAACGCCGCCGGAGAAGCTGTGGCCGAGGGCTGCTACATAGGTATCGTTGGTGGTGATGCCGCAGACGGAGCAGGTATGGGCAGTATAGCCCTGGGCGGTGCAGGTAGGAGCAACTACCTTATCGGTATAGCTGTGGCCCTTAGCATTTACATAGGCTTCCTTATAGCTGTCGCCGCAGGCGCAGGTGTACAGAGTGTAGCCCTGGGCAATACAGGTGGGAGCTACTACGGTAGCGCCGTAGCTGTGGGTGTGGCTCTCGTCAATGCTGCCGAAGGTGGTAAAGTCCAGATACCACAGCTGCACCTGGTCAGAGCCCTTGGTAATGGTATGCTCGCCGGCCTCCAGCTCCAAAATCAGCTGGTTGTTGCCGTCAACGGAGCGGGAAGCGCCGTCTACCAGGATCTTATTGCCCTTGTCGGAGGTGCCGCCGCCGAATACCATAACCAGAGTACCGGCGTAGGGAGCGGTAAAGCTGACGGAAGCGGCGCTGTCATATACCAGCAGGCACTGCTTCAGGCTGTTGCCGGCGTAAGAGGTGCTGCCCTTGCCGGTAGAAAGGGTGCCGGTAATGGTGTAGAAGTCGCTGGTCAGATTATCGGTGGTAAAGTTGTGGATAAAGGTAAGGGGAGGGCCGGAATAGTTGGGCTTGGGCTCTTCGTCATAGACCAGCACGGGAGCGGAAGCATCCTCGGCCATAGGCCCAGCGTAGGCCATGACGGCCTGGCAGGAATAGGTGGTGCTGGGCTGGAGCAGATAGTCGCCGCTGGCTACATAGCCCATAGCGGGGTTGGTATCGAAATTGGCGTAGGTACACTTGGAGTCGATGGTTTCGTTACGGTCGGTCACATTGTACAGCGCGCCGTTGGAGGTGTTGACGGTGGAGTTGAGGTACTTATTGTTGTAGCACTTGGCTCTGCCGTCGTTATGCTCATCGTTAACTACGCTGTCGATATAGGTGTTGTACTCGCTGTAAACAAAGCAGTTGGCCCGCAGGCTCATGCCGTCCTTGAGCTGGTTTTCAAATACATTGTTGTAGATATGCACATTGGCCTGGCGGGTCAAAGGGGCTCTGGATTCGCAGTTTTTCCAGTGGTTATGGTGCCAGGTGATGTGGAACTGCAGGGCAGAGTTGGTGCTGCCGATGAGGCAGGTCTTGTGGTAGCCTTCAAAATAGCAGTAGCTCATGGTGTACAGCTGGCCACGCTTGAAGTCTACAGCGCCGTCGCCGCCGCCCTTGTCACTTTCGGCAGGGTTGGAGATGGTGGGGCCGTAGAAGGAGCAATGATGCACCCAGCAGCGCTCCACGGGAGCGGTAAGCTTGCCGTTGGCCTGCTGGCCTTCCATGCCCAGGCAGTCCTCGGGGACATTGCGGAATTCGATGTTTCTGGCTTCGAAGCTCTTGCCGTAGTCCGGGTAAGAGGTCTGGGCGATAAAATGGATGCCCCAGCCGTCGATGATGGCATCGGCGCCGATACCCTCCAGGGTAATGTTCAGGCCGGACTGCATACGGGCCATAAAGCCGTTATCGCCAACGGTTCCGCCGTAGTCGTTGGAGCTATAGGCGGTAAGGCCCTCGGGAGCGGTGACCCGGCCGATGAAACGCACTACCAGCGGCGTGCCATCGTCAGCCAGGCGGCGCAGGATCTGCTGGTTGGTGTTGAGCTTATGCTCAATGGGCAGGCCGGTGGTGGAGTCTACCTTATACTGGCCGCCGCCGGAATTGAGGATATTGCCGATACCGGTAACGGTGGTGCCGTCCTTGGAGGTAACGGTAACGGTATTCTTGTTGCTATCGGTAACATACAGCACGATGGCGCCCGGCTTGAGCGTGCCGTCGTCGTTGTAAGCGCCAATACCCTGGGTATAGTTCCAGTGGGCATAGCCGCTGCGGTCATGGGCGGCTACCTGGATATTGGAGGCGGCATATTCGCCGGACTTTGTGGTAACGCTCAGGCTGTAAGTGCCGGCCTTCAGGCCGGGAATATCGATGCGAACACCGTTGCCGGAATCCCGGACAAGGTATTCAAGATCATCTCCGGTAAGAGAGCCGGACATAGCGCCGGAATAGCTGACGGCGGTAACATCGCTGTCAGAAATGCCGGCAATGGTAGCGTAAAGACTTTCATTCCAGCCGTTGACAGTAGTAAAGCTGGAAGCTGCGTGGACATGCTGGGGTGCGATGGCCACAGCGAAGCTAAGCACCATGGCAAGAGCCATCAGGATGCTAAGCGCGCGTTTTGTTGCCTGTTTCATAAAATTTCCTCCCTTTGTTTGCACTGCGGGGACAGCTGTCCGCATTGACAAAATCTGGGTCTATTTTATTACATTTTATAGTGCAAATCAATTATGTTTTTGCGTAGTTGTAATATTTTGTTGTAGTTAACAAAAATTAAGCGCCCCATTTGTGCAGCCCAACAAAGGGCCATATGGCGGGGAATTAGGAATGAGGAATGAGGAATTAGGAATTAGAAAATGGAGAGTTGAGATTGAAGAGTTGAGAGTTGAGATAACCGAATCTTCACTCTGCACTCTTAAATCTTCAATCTTTCCGTTGCCGCCCTACCGTCAACAAAAAAACTGCCGCCGAATGTGTACGGTGCAGGATCGCACTGTCACGGGACGGGAGACCCGTCCCCTACGGTTAACAAAAAACTGCCGGCATGGAATGTAGGGCGGCCGCTTGCTGCCGCCGAATGGCTGCGATGCAGGATCGTACTGCTCCGGCGGGGGCAAGCCCCCGCCCTACGGTCAATGAATATCTGCCGACGAAAATTGTAGGGCCCGGCGTCCTCGACGGGCCTTTCATCGGATGTCTGCCGCACTTGGTCAATAAATGCTAAACGGGGCTTGCCTTTCGGCAAGCCCCGTTGGGGTTTATGGGAATGTTCGCTTAGAACTGGACAACGCCGTACTTAACGGTGTAATCCACGCCGTTAACGGTAACGGTGCCGGAGAAGGTGCTGCTTACGTAGCCGTTTTCTACATAGACCCAGTTGGCGTTCAACTTGGCAACGCCGGTGTAGGTTTCGTCAAAGGTGCCGTTTGCCATGTAGATCCACTGGCCGTCATCGGTACGGGCCAGGCCCTTGAAGGTGTTTCTCCAGATGCCGTACTTCACGTAAACCAGCTTGCCCTCGTCTTCTACGATGCCGGTCTTGTTGAAGTTGACCTCGCCGTCCTGAACGTAAGCCTTCATG
>JAFSBW010000075.1 GCA_017437095.1 Oscillospiraceae bacterium | reverse complement strand
CTGGTATACTGCAACGGCATGAAGGCTTATGTTCAGGACGGCGAGGTCAACTTCAACAAGACCGGCATCGTAGAAGACGAGGGCAAGCTGGTCTATGTAAAATACGGCATCTGGAGAAACACCTTCAAGGGCCTGGCCCGTACCGACGACGGCAAGTGGATCTACATGGCAAACGGCACCTTCGACGAAACCTATACCGGCGTTGCCAAGCTCAACGCCAACTGGGTCTATGTAGAAAACGGCTACGTAAGCAGCACCTTCTCCGGCACCGTTACCGTAAACGGCGTAGACTACACCGTTAAGTACGGCGTTGTCCAGTTCTAAGCAAACATTCCCATAAACCCCAACGGGGCTTGCCGAAAGGCAAGCCCCGTTTTCCGCGCCGCAAGAGAATTACAAATTACAAATTACAAATTATAAATTGATCCGCACCCATCAAATGTCTGTAGGGCAGGGGCTTGCCCTACAGTCCTTGTTGGCAGTTTTTTCGTTTCCCGTAGGGCGGCAACGGAAAGATTGAAGATTTAAGAGTGCAGAGTGAAGATTCGGTTATCTCAACTCTAAACTCTTCAATCTCCACTCTCCAATTTCTAATTTCTCATTCCTCATTACTATGCGGCAGAAAGCCCTCTCCGTCACTGCCTCTCCCAAAGGGAGGGGCTGACTGCAATGCAGCATTGCATTTTTAAAACGGCTATGGTAAAATGGTAAAATCTAAGAAAAAGGGGGGATCATGCTATGCGATCCAGGCTTTTGGCGCTGGTTTTGGCAGCGGTGCTGCTGGTTTCGTTTTGCCCGGCGGCAGCTGCCCAAAGCGCCGCAGCGGATACATCCCAGCAAAACGCCCCTGCCCCGGATACCTCCGGCTACAGCGTATACCCCGGCATGGCGGCCTATATGGCACAATCCCCCGCCTGCTCCCCCATCGACCTTTCCCAGGGCGCTTTTGCCTACCGCTACCTGGACATTTTGGAGTACAGCCAGGTTACCCATATCAATGTTATGGCCCTTTCTGTGCAAGCCCTGGACGATAACCAGTACATTACCGTGTTTCTGGCAGATAACCGCAGCGGCGAGATCCTAAGCGCCTGCCGCTTTTACGCCAAAGCGGAGGATTTGACCGGCCTTACCCCCAATGCCGTGGTCAGCCTTTACCCCCAGCAGTCCCTTACCGTTGGCCCGGGGCAGACCCTTATGTTCGGCCAGGCCGGGGACACCCTGGCTTGGGGGTATGTTCCCCAGGACGAAAGCGCCTGCCACGACCTGAAGGGCTGCTGGAAAAATTCCAGCCTGAGCCAGTCCATGGACGGCGCCATCCTCTGCATCGATGTTCGCACCGCCGAAAAACCCGGCCTTGCCCCCTGGGAGCAGGAGCTAAAGCAGGCCTTCCAGGGCAAAAAACTCTCCATCCTGGGCGACAGCATCTGCGCCTTCTGGGGCGTAAGCAACTCCCTGCAGGTAAACAACACTCTGGCCAACAACCGGGGCTGGTATGGCAACCCCCAGCTGCTTACCTCTCATGAGGAAACCTGGTGGGCCCAAATGGAAAGCCGCTACAGCCTGGAGCTTTTGGTAAACAACTCCTGGTGCAGCAGCTCCGTGACCACCCTGCACAACGGCGTAGGGGAAGCCAGCTACGGCTGGAATACCCGGCCGGAAAACCTCCACGACAACACTCTGGATAATAACCCCGGCGGCCTGCCCATCAATCCGGACATCATCGCCATTTACATGGGCTTCAACGATCTTCGGGGCGAGGTTTCCTGCCAAGAGGAGATCACCGATGCCCAATGGGCGAAAATTGAAGCTGAGGGCTACATTCCCCCGACAGCCTCCGATTTTCAGCTGTCCTACGCCCTGATGGTCTGCAAGGCCCGCAGAGCCTACCCCAATGCCCAGATCTATCTGTTTACCCACCCGGCGGGCAGCTATCTGGAGCGCCGCCAGAGCTACAACCTGGCTATTAAGGCTATCGCGGAGCATTACGGCTGCCATGTGGTGGATCTTTACAACAGCCCCATGAGCAACTACCGCTGCTTCAGCTTTGACAGCGTGCATCCAACTGCCGCGGGCATGGCGGTGATGGCGGATCTATTCGCCCAGGAGCTGGCCCGGGTAAACCTGGGAAGAACGCCCCAGCCCCTGCCCGGCACACCCAACACCCCCGGCGGATCGGATTATACCGGCCTTGCCAAGGATGCCAGCGGAAACTACTACTATTTTGTAGACGGCAAGATCGACACAAGCTTTACCGGCCTGGTGGACAACGCCGCCGGGCGCTGGTATGTGCTGCGCGGCCAGGTGCAGATGCGCTATGACGGCCTGATAGAATTTGAGGGCGTAAAATACCTTATCAAGGCTGGCCATGTGAACACCGCCTTTACAGGAATTTCCAAGCAGCAGGGCGTGTATTACTACTTTACCCAGGGCGTTAACGATCTGGCTTTTGAAGGCCTGGTATACTGCAACGGCATGAAGGTGTATGCGCAAAACGGCCAGGTGAATTTTAACAAAACCGCTGTGGTAGCCTCCCAGGGGGAGCTTCTGCTGGTAAAATACGGCATCTGGCGCAATACCTATAAGGGCCTGGCCCGGCTGGACAGCGGCCAGTGGGTATTTATGCGCGGCGGCGCTTTTGACGAAAGCTATACCGGCGTTGCCAAACTCAACGCCAACTGGGTATATGTAGCCGCCGGGTATGTGGATTCCCTCTACTGCGGCACGGTTACCGTTAACAGCGTGGATTACACCGTTAAGTACGGCGTTGTCCAGTTCTAAGCGCATAAGTTGACACCAACGGGGCTTGCTGATCGGCGGGCCCCGGTTTTACGCCCCGTAGAAACGGATATGTCCGTTCCGTATGGCGTAAGCAGATACAAGATACAAGATATAAGATACAAGATAACGCTGTCGGGTATCTTATATCTTTTATCTTATATCTCATATCTTTCTCCCAATAAGGTGCATAGCGGGCGAGCGAGCTCGTCCCTACGGTATCTGAATTGGTGCGGCGTGTGCAAATGCGTTGCATTTTGTGCCGAGTTGTGATACAATGGCAAAAAACAAAGAAAGAAGGCTTTTTTATGAAAGACCAAAACTGCGCCTACTGTATGCGAGGCGACCTGCTGGATAAGTTCGGTATTTACATCTGCGACCTGCGGGTAAGCAGCCTGATTCTTTTTAAGGAGCAGAGCAAGCCCGGCCGTGTGATCGTGGCCTATAAGGACCATGTAAGCGAAATGGTAGACATTTCCGAAGAGGAACGCAACGCCTTTATCGCCGATGTCAACCAGGCGGCTATGGCCCTGCACAAGGCTTTTAAGCCCGGCAAGGTAAACTACGGCGCCTACGGCGATACCGGCTGCCACCTGCATATGCACCTGGTGCCCAAATACGAAGGCGGCGACGAATGGGGCGGCGTGTTCCAGATGAATCCCGGCAAGGTATACCTGAGCGACGAGGGCTACCGGGAAATGATCCAGAAGATCAAGGACAATCTGTAAGAAGCAAAGGCGCTGCTATGGGCGCAATGCTTTTCCCACTCCAACTGAAAATCACGGCGGGAGCAAGCCCCCGCCCTACGGTGTCTTTCCGGGCATGGTGTAGGGCGGGGGCTTTTTGCCAAAGCACAGAAAAAGCCCCTTTCCAACAAAATAGGGCTTTCTATTTGCGGCGGTTTGTGTTATAATTACTGTGTATCTGTATGCGCATAGGGCATACGGACGAAACGACTATGTTTTTTGAGGTCACACTATGAACGATTTATCCAAGATTTCTGTTGTTCTGCCCTCCCTGGATCCTGACGAGAAGCTGATCGCTGTGGTGGACGGTCTGCTGGAGGTCGGCTTTACGGATATTATCCTGGTCAACGACGGCTCCAAGGCAGAAAATCTGCACTATTTTACCGATCTGGCCGCTGCCCACCCGGAGATCCATCTGCTCCACCACGAGGTAAACAAGGGCAAGGGCGCCGCTTTGAAGAACGCCTTCCATTGGTTTTTGGAAAACCGGCCGGATGCCCTGGGCGTTGTTACCGTAGACGGCGACAACCAGCACCACCGGGAAGATACCAAGGCCTGCGCCCTGCGCATGCTGGAAACCGGCAATCTGGTTTTGGGCTGCCGGGATTTCAGCGGCGAGGATGTTCCCGCCCGCAGCAGCGCCGGCAACCGCATTACCTCCTTCGTATTCAAGGTGTTTGTGGGCATGAAGCTCTCCGATACCCAGACCGGCCTGCGGGCCATCCCTGCCAAGGCCCTGAAGACCCTGGCGAATATTAAGGGCGAACGGTTTGAGTACGAAACCAATATGCTGCTGGCCATGAAGGATCACAAGATCCCCTACGAAGAGGTAAAGATCCGCACCGTTTATATTGAAGAAAACAAATCCAGCCATTTCCACGCCATTAAGGATTCCTGGCGGATCTACAAGCTGATCTTCGGCCGTTTTTTTAAGTTTTTGCTGTCCAGCGGCTTTGCCTGGCTGGTAGACTGGGCAGTATGCGTGCTGATGAACTGGCTGCTGTTTAAGGCATTGCCGGAGATGTGGCTGCCCGCGGTCACCGCTACCATCGCTCGGGTAGTATCCAGCCTGGTGAATTTCTTTGTAAACCGGGCGCTGGTGTTCGAGAGCAACGCCCATACCAAGCGCTCCCTGGCCCGCTACGCGATGCTGGCGGTGTTGATCCTGGTGGGGCAGATCGCCATTGCTACCGGCCTGATCGCCCTGTTCAACATCGGCAAGGATCAAGCCCTGCTGCGGGGTCTGATCAACGCCCTGGCCCAGGTGCCGCTGTTTATTCTCAGCTACCGGGCGCAAAAAACCTGGGTCTTCGCCCAGGAAAACGAGGACTAATGCTATGACTGCTACGAAAACTCCCCGCAAAACCAAAAAATCCGGCAAGAAGCTGGGCTGGGTGATCCTGCGGCGCACGCTGCTGGTGATCGTTACCCTGGTGCTGGTGCTGGCCATCGCCCTGGTGCTGGTGCTGAACAAGATCTTCAACGGCCCTTCCGAAAACGCCAAGGAGACTTTGACCATGACCCTGCTGGAAGCCAGCGCTACCAAATGGGTGCCTAAGCTCTTTATCGGCCAGGCAGAGGTAGACCGCATTAAAAACGGCGGCGGCGAAGAATACGAAGAGCTTTCCGACGACGAGGTGGACACCTCCCTGATCACCATTGACAATTCCACCGGCATTACCGGCAACACCGACGAATGGAAAAACCATCCCGACGGCATCCGCATCGAGCGCATGGAGGGTCCTACCTTTACGGCCCACATTATGATCGTGCGCGACCCCTCCCGGGTATACCTGGCTACCTCCAGCCTGCCCTTCTCCAAGGACAAGCCCGGCCAGCGCATTACCAACGCCATTGAAAAGCAGGGGGCTGTGGCCGCCATCAACGCCGGCGCTTTCTACGACAACGGCACCGGCACGGCGGTAGTCGGCTCTGTGCCCGAGGGCCTGGTGATCTCCGGCGGCGAGGTCGTTTGGACCCAGAACGAAACCTACACCCTGGAGGGCTTTGTTGGCTTCAACCAGGATAATATCCTTATTGTGGACAAGTCTATGTCCATTGAAAAGGCCAAGGAGCTGGGCATCCGTGACGGCTGCTGCTTCGGCCCGGTGCTGATCAAAAACGGCGAGATCAACGAGGTGGAGTATAACAACCCCTCCGGCTACAACCCCCGTACCGCCATCGGCCAGCGGGGCGACGGCGCTGTGATCTTCGTGTGCATTGACGGCCGCCAGGCAGGCAGCCTGGGCGGTACATACAAGGACATCATCGACATCATGGTAAAATACGGTGCTGTGAACGCCTGCAACCTGGACGGCGGCAGCTCCTCCGTTATGCTCTACCGCACAACCTATTCCTACGCTATTGACAGCAAGACCACCCTGGCCGGCGACGGCTCTGTGGTGATGATCAATAACTATTCCCTGCTGCAGGAGCAGCCCCGGCGCATGCCCACCTTCTATATGGTGCGCCCGGCAGAAGAGTAAGGAGGCTTCGCTATGTACAAAGGAAAATATGAAGCCCCCAAGGGTTCTCCCAAGCCCCGCAGGCCCTCTCCCCGGCGGCGCATTGAGGATGTGCCTTTTCGCGACTACGATTCCCCTAAAGCCGCTGCCGCTGTAGAGGCTGTGGCTGCTGCCGCCGCCCGGGAGGCCCAGCAGGCCGCTGCTGCGCAAAATGCCGCTTCTGCCCCTGCTGCGCAAAATGCCGCTTCTGCCCCCGCCCCGGAAAAGGCTGCTGTAAACGCCGCTGTAAGCGCCGCCCCGGTTTTGGACGGCAAGGCCGCCTCCCGGGAGGAATTTCTGCTGAGCCTGCAGCAGGAGCAGCCTCTTTTTGCCGAGCCGGAGACGGATGCCTCCGCCAGCCCCTCGGATAAGCTGGTGAGCATGGATACCCTGTCGCTCAGGCGCGCCGGCGCTGCCCCTGCCCAGGGCGCTGCCCAGAAGCAGCCCCAAAGAGCCGCGCAAAGCGCTCCCCAGCGCCGCAGCAGCGCCAAGAATACCAACGCTAAGAAGGCCAAAAAGAAGACCACCACCGGCACCAAGATCTTCTACGGCATCTATTTTGCCGTTATTATCCTCTGCTTTGCCCTGCTGGCCGGGGCTCTGCGCTATCTGGATACCTGGCTGGTGGGCTACGAAAAGTCCCAGCCCAAGGCTCAGAGCCAGGCTGTATTCGATGCCAATTTTGCTGACCCGGATTGGGGCAAGCTCTACGACCAAGCCGGCCTGGAGGATACCGCCTACGAAGGCAAGGATGCCTTTGTAAGCTATATGCAGGCTCTGGTGGGTGACGGCCAGCTTCGCTATGTGGCCACCGCCAGCGGCGACCCGGAAAGCTTAAGCAAATACCTGGTAAAGCTGGATGACACGCGCATTGCTTCCTTTACCCTTTCCGCCAAGGAGGGCAAAGCCGGCATTAAGCAGTGGGAGCTGAGCGAAATCGACATTCCCATTAAGCGCCAGCAGAGCGTTTCTGTTAAGGTAGGCCCGGGGCAGACTGTCTATGTAAACGGCGTTGCCCTGACGGACGCCCACATTCTGCGCACCACCGTTACCCTGGCTGAGGAATACCTGCCCGAGGGCGTATTCGGCTACAGCGCTACGGAGTATTACCTGGACGGCCTTTTGGTCGCGCCCCAGGTAACGGTTACCGATGCTTCCGGCGCCCAGGTAGCGCTTAGCTACGATGCCGCCGCCAATTGCTACAGCGCTCCCAGCGTCAAGCCGGAGTTTACCATGACCGACCAGCAGCGCAGCGCTGCCATCGCCGCCGCCAAGGTGCTCAGCGAGTTCCGCATCGAGGTGAAGGACAGAACTGCCCTTTCCCGGCATTTTGACAAAAACAGCGATTACTACAAGGCCACCGTGGGCCAGGATACCTGGATGCAGAACAACCTGCTCAAGAGCTATACCTTCTCTGACCCGGTGGTAAGCGAATACTACGAATACTCCGAAGACCTTTTCTCCGTGCATGTGGATATGACCCTGATCGTAACCCGTACCAACGGCACCATCAAAGAATGGGATGCCAGCGGCACCTTCTTCTTCAGCAAGCGCTCCGACGGCAGCTGGATCGTTACCGATACCAACAAGATCCGCCTGCAGCAGGAGGTCACCAAGGTGCGCCTTACCTATGTAAACGATGGGCAGACCCTGGCCTACGAGCTGGTGGACGCTACCTCGGTGCAGCTGGAGCCGCCCCAGGTGGCCGTGCCGGAGGGCAAGCAGTTTGCCGGCTGGTACCGGGAGGCTGTGGACGAAAACGGCAAGACCGTGCTGCAGCTTGCCTTCCAGGTAGACCCCACCACGGGCCTTGTGTACCTGGGTACCGGCGTAGAGCTGGAGCCTATGGTGCTGCACGCCCGGTTTGAAGACGCGGGAGGGCAATAAATGAACATTTTCAGCTATCTGGCCGAGAGCTTCGACCTGCCCATCCTGGAATGGATGGCAGCCAACCTGCGCAGCGCCTTTGGCGATGGGGTAATGCCTATTATTACCCTGCTGGGCGATGCCGGCATTTTCTGGATTGCCTGCGCCGTGGCGCTTCTGTTTATCCCCCGCTACCGCAAAACTGGCCTTGCTATGGGCGCAGCCCTGCTGATGGGCCTGCTGGTATGCAATGTTACCCTCAAGCCCCTGATTGCCCGCCCCCGGCCCTACGATTATATCAAAGACATGGCCGAATACGGCTATAAGACCATCGAGCTGCTGGTAGAAACGCCCCACGATTACGCCTTCCCCTCCGGCCATACCCTGGCCAGCTTTGAGGCTGCTACAGTGCTTATGATCCATGATAAGCGCCTGGGTATTCCGGCAATGGTACTGGCGGTGCTGATCTCCTTCTCCCGGCTGTACCTGTATGTGCATTACCCTACCGATGTGATCTTCTCCGTGTTTCTGGGCATTGGCTTTGCCTACCTGGGCAATTTCCTGGTAAACAAAGGCTTCGCCGCCTGGGAGCAGCGCAAAGCAGCATAGGGAAGTACAAATTAAAGAGTTGAGATTGAAGAGTTGAGAGTTAAGACAGTAAATCTTCACTTTTCACTCTTCACGCTTCACGCTTCACG
>JAFSBW010000074.1 GCA_017437095.1 Oscillospiraceae bacterium | reverse complement strand
TTCCTGCAAGGTACTCTTGCACCGCCAGCAGTTTGAATTCTGCACAATACTTCTTTCTCTTTTTTGACATAAAATAATCCCCTTAGTGTAGTCTCGAAATTTTTGTTATTTCGAGTGTCTACTCTAAGGGGACTATATCACTTTTGGCGGCTTGGGGGCGTTTTTGTTAGATATAAGATAGAGGGCGATTCGCAAATCGCCCCTACGGGTATACAGGAAATGCGGCAAAGGCGGCGGCAAGCAGCCGCCCTACATTTTGAAGTGTCAGATTTTTGGAGCATGTAGGGGACGGGTTACTGTCCCGCAATGGGTAGCTCAATTTATAATTTGTAATTTGTAATTGAAAGCCGCTGAGGGCGCAAAAACGCCTGGGCAGCACGGCGCTGCTCAGGCGTTTTGTGTAAATATGCTTATTTCAGGCCCAAAATGTCGTTGCCGACCACCTGGATATTGTTCTTTTCCATAGCGGCCAGGAAGGCGGCCTCGTCGGAGATGCGCAGCACCATGTAGGCGTGGCCATCTTTATGAGTAAACAGGGAATACATATACTCCACGGCGATGTTTTCCTGAGCCAGGGCGGCCAAAAGGTCTGCCAGGCCCGCGGGACGGTCAGGCACCTCCACAGCCCACACCGGGGTCATGGAAAGGATGGTGCCCTGCTCCAGCAGGATGGAAGCGGCGGCGGAGCAATCGTTTACGATCATGCGGGCGATGCCGTAATCGGAGGTCTCGGCGATGGAGATGGCCCGGATGTCGATATTCTTGTCAGCAAGCTTGCGGGTGATCTGGGCCAGCTCGCCGGTGCGGTTCTCCAAAAATACAGAGATCTGATGAATGCTCATAAAATAACCTCCTTAAATCTTGCGCTTGTCGATGACGCGGACGGCTTTGCCTTCGCTGCGGGTGATGGTCTTGGGGGCTACCAGAGTGACCTTGGCCTGGATGCCCAGCATGGCCTTCAAAGCGCCCACCAGCTCCTTCTCCTGCTTGGCAATCTTGGCCAGGGAGTCGGAGAACATTTCCGGGGTCATTTCTACCATAACATCCAGAGTATCGGAGTTGTTTACCCGGTCTACCACAATCTGGTAGTTGGCGGGGTAGCCCTGCTGCAGCAGGACGGTCTCGATCTGGGAGGGGAATACATTCACACCCCGGATGATCAGCATATCGTCGCTGCGGCCCATGGGCTTGGACATCTTAACATGGGTTCGGCCGCAGGAGCATTTCTCACGGCTGAGCACGCAGATGTCACGGGTGCGGTAGCGCAGCAGGGGGAATGCCTGCTTGGTAATGGCGGTAAACACCAGCTCGCCCTTGCTGCCCAGGGGGAGAACCTCCTCGGTTTCCGGGTCGATGATCTCGGCGATGAAATGGTCCTCGTTGATGTGCATGCCGGTCTGCTCGCAGCACTCAAAGGCCACGCCCGGGCCGGAGGTTTCCGTCAGGCCGTAAATATCGTAGGCCTTGATGCCAAGATTGTTTTCAATATCGTGGCGCATATCCTCGCTCCAGGCCTCAGCGCCGAAGATGCCGGCCTTCAGCTTGATCTGATCCTGAATGCCCCGCTCATGGATGCTTTCTGCCAGGTAAGCGGCGTAGCTGGGGGTGCAGCAGAGGATGGTAGAGCCCAGGTCGGTCATAAACTGGAGCTGCCGGTCGGTATTGCCGGAGGACATGGGCAGGGTCAGGCAGCCAACCTTGTGGGAGCCGCCGTTCAGGCCGGGGCCGCCGGTAAACAGGCCGTAGCCGTAGGAAACATGAACAACATCCTCCTTGGTGCCGCCTGCGGCCACGATGGCACGGGCGCAGCAATCCTCCCAAAGGTCGATATCGTGCTGGGTGTAGAAGGCCACAACACGCTTGCCGGTGGTGCCGGAGGTAGACTGGATGCGCACGCACTCGCTCAGGGGCTTGCCCATAAGGCCGTAGGGGTAGGCATCGCGCAGGTCGTTCTTGGTAAGCAGGGGGAGCTTGTAAAGGTCGTCCACGCTTTTAATATCCTCGGGGGTAACGCCTTTGGCTTCCATCTTGGCCCGGTAGTAGGGAACATTGTCCCATACATGGCGTACCTGCTTTACCAGGCGCTCATTCTGCAGCGCCCGGAGCTGCTCATAGGGCATGGTTTCAATTTCCGGTTGATAATAATTAGACATGATATATCGCTTCCTTTTTTAAGCCTTTTCGCCCAGGGCGAAGGCTTTTTTATTCATTTCCAGGAATTTCGGGGGAACGCTGGCTTCGATGGCGGCCAGCCACTCGTCCTCGGTAAAGTCAAAGTATTTGGAAAGCCGGCCCATAAGCACCAGGTTTACCGCCTTGGAAGAGCCTGCCTGCTCCGCAAGGGAAAGGGCATCAATGGCGTCCACATCCAGGCCTGCCTGGCGCATTTTGGCAACCAGGTCTTCCGGATACTGGGCAGCGCCGGTAACAACGGGCATGGGGTTGATCTGCTGGGTGTTGGTAATGAGCTTGCCGCCGGGCTTTAAAAACTCCGTCCACCGGGCAGCCTCCAGCAGCTCGAAGGAAACAATGTAGTCCGCCTCGCCCTTGTCGATTACGGGGGAGTAGACCTTGTCGCCAAAGCGGACATAGGTAACTACGCTGCCGCCCCGCTGGCTCATGCCATGCACTTCGGAAACCTTGATATCGTAGCCCTTGGTAAGCAAAAGCCTGCCCAACAGCTTGCTGGCCAGCAAACTGCCCTGGCCGCCAACGCCTACGATCATTACATTTTTGGTCTTCATGGCTTATACCTCCTTCAGAGCGCCCAGCTTGCAAAGCTGCTGGCATACGCCGCAGCCCACGCAAAGGGTAGCATCTACCTTGGCCTTGCCATCCACAATGCTGATGGCGGGGCAGCCGATCTTCATGCAGGCCTTGCAGCCGACGCACTTGGCGCTGTCCACCACCAGGGGGGCTTTGTGCTTTACATATTTCAGCAGGGCGCAGGGGCGGCGGGAAATGATCACGGAAGGCTCGGCAGCGGCCAGCTCTTCTTTGATAGCGGCATCGCACTGGGCCAGATCGTAGGGGTCTACCACCCGCACCCGGCGGATGCCAACCGCCCGGCAAAGGGTCTCCAGGTCGATCTTGGCGCAGGGGTCACCCTTCAGGTTAAAGCCGGTGGTGGGGTTTTGCTGGTGGCCGGTCATGCCAGTGATGGAGTTGTCCACGATGATGACAGTGCCGCAGCTTTCGTTGTAGGCCATGTTCACAAGGCCGGTAATGCCGGAGTGCATAAAGGTGGAGTCGCCAATGACGGCAACGGTCTTATTGTCCGCAGCGCCGTTCTGGCTCTTGGTAAAGCCGTGCAGGCCGGAAACGCTGGCGCCCATGCAGATAACGCTGTCCACCGCGTTCAGGGGAGCAACCGCGCCCAGGGTATAGCAGCCGATGTCGCCCAGCACGGTCAGCTTGTTCTTCTGCAGGGTATAGAACAGACCTCTGTGGGGGCAGCCGGCACACATAACGGGAGGCCGGGGCGGGATGGCTTCGCTGAGAGCGATGCCGTTTTCTACCGCCTTTTGCAGCTTCTCGGCAACCAGGTTCTGGCTCAGCTCGCCGATGCAGGAGAACTGGCTCTTGCCCACGCAGTCGATACCCAGGCTGCGGCAATGGGCTTCGATAAAGCCGTCCAGCTCTTCTACGATCAGCAGCTTTTCTACCTTGGCGGCGAAGGCCTTGATGGCTTCTACGGGCAGGGGCCAGATCATACCCAGCTTCATAACGGGGTAGGTATCGCCGCAGACCTCCTTAACATACTGGTAGGAGGTAGAGGAGGTGATAATGCCCATGGAAAGGTCAGAGCCTTCTTCCAGGCGGTTGAGGGGGCAGCTTTCCGCATAAGCGGTGAGCTTTGCGGTGCGCTCCTCTACCACCGGGTGGCGGCGCTTGGCGTTGCCGGGCATCATGATGTACTTGGCGGGGTTTTTCTGGTAGGGCTTGGTGATCTCTACCCTTTCCCCCGGCTCTACTACGCTCTGGGAGTGGGATACACGGGTACACATCTTCATCAGCACCGGGGTATCGAAGCTTTCAGAGATCTCGTAGGCCAGCTTGGTAAAGGCCAGGGCCTCGGCGGAATCGGAGGGCTCCAGCATGGGGATCTTGGAGGCCATGGCATAGTGGCGGGAATCCTGCTCGTTTTGGGAAGAGTGCATGCCCGCGTCGTCAGCCACGCCGATGACCATGCCCGCGTTTACGCCGGTATAGCTGATGGTAAACAGCGGATCAGCGGCCACATTCAGGCCCACATGCTTCATACCGCAGAAGCTGCGGCGGCCTGCCAGGGAAGCGCCGAAGGCGGCTTCCATAGCCACCTTTTCATTGGGGGCCCACTCGGCGTAGACCTCAGGATACTTGGCGATGGCTTCGGTAATTTCGGTGCTGGGAGTGCCGGGATAGCTGGATACAAAGCTGCACCCGGCTTCGTACAATCCCCGGGCAACGGCTTCGTTGCCCAGCATCAGTTGTTTCATAGGGGTTTCCTCCTTGGTTATTGGTCAACGGGCTCGCCGATGGCTTCGGTAACCGGCACGATCACCTTTTGGTTATAGCAGGCGAACACAGAATCTACAAATTCCTTCTTGGGGGGCTTGGTAAACAGGCTCACCACCGGCACGATCACCAGGCCCGCGAGCATGCAGAACACGCCTGCGTTGATGGGGGACTGGAGCAGCTGGGGGAAGGAAGCCTTGAAGAAGATGTTGGCGGTCATGACCACCGTGCTGAAAATAAAGCTGACCCAAACGGATGCGCGGCTGGCCTTCTTCCAGTACAAGCCGTACAGGAACGGCGCCAGGAAAGCGCCCGCCAGAGCGCCCCAGCTTACGCCCATGAGCTGGGCGATGAAGGTAACGCTGGATTTATGCTGCACGATGGCCAGCACCACGGAAATGGCGATGAACACGGCGATAAGAACGCGGATAATGAGGATCTGCTTCTTGGGCTTCAGGTCTTTTACTACCGTACCCTTGATAAAGTCCAGGGTCAAGGTAGAAGCGGAGGCCATGACCAGGGAAGACAGGGTAGACATAGAAGCGCTGAGCACCAGCACCACCACGATGCCGATGAGCCCGTCGCTCAGGCCGGAGAGCATGGTGGGGATAATGCTGTCAAAGCCGTTTTGGGCCACAGCCTCGCTGGTGGTGAACAGCCGGCCGAAGCCGCCCAGGAAATAGCAGCCGCCGGCTACAATCAGGGCAAACACGGTGGAGATGATCATGCCCTTGTTGATATCCTTTTCGCTCTTGATGGCGTAGAATTTCTGCACCATCTGGGGCAGGCCCCAGGTGCCAAGGCTGGTAAGCAGCACCACGCCCAGCAGACCTACCGGGTCAGGGCCCAGGAAGGAGTTGAAGGCGCCGGGCATATCCACGGCGGGGTCGCTTACCTGGGAAAGGCCCTTCAGAGCTTCCGTAAAGCCGCCCTTGCCAGCCAGCACGGCGGCGATCACGGCGATGATGCCTACGATCATTACGATGCCTTGGATAAAATCGTTGATGGCGGTGGCCATGTAGCCGCCGGCGATGACATACACCGCCGTCAGAACCGCCATAACGATGACGCATACGGAATAGTCGATGTCAAAGGCCATGCCGAACAGGCGGCTCAGGCCGTTGTACAGCGAAGCGGTGTAGGGGATCAGGAAAATAAAGATGATGGCGGAGGCGGCCAGCTTCAAAGCCCGGCTGTCAAAGCGGGCCTCAAAAAACTGGGGCATGGTAGCGCTGTCCAGGTGCTGGGTAAGCACTCTCGTTCTGCGGCCCAGCACAGCCCAGGCCAGCAGGGAGCCAAGCAGGGCGTTGCCGATGCCCGCCCAGGTGGCGGCGATGCCGAATTTCCAGCCGAACTGGCCGGCGTAGCCAACGAAGACCACGGCGGAGAAGTAGCTGGTGCCGTAGGCGAAGGCGGTAAGCCAGGGGCCTACGCTGCGCCCGCCCAGGACGAAGCTGTTAACATCCGTGGCGTGGCGGCGGCAGTAGAGGCCTACGCCGATCATAGTGCCGAAGAATACTACCAGCAAAAGTACCTTGATGAACATATCGATTCCTTCTTTTTATGGGTTTTATAGTTTTAGCCGGTGATCTGGGCTTCCACCAGGCGGCCGTGGCAATATTTCTGCCGCAGGGCGGGCTTTTCGATCTTGCCGGTGGCGTTGCGGGGGACACTGGCGAAGATGATCTTTCTGGGCCGCTTGTACCGGGGCAGCTCCTGGCAGAAGGCGTTGATCTCTTCTTCGGTGCAATCCATGCCCTCTTTGATCTCGATGATGGCGGCGGCGATCTCACCCAGGCGGGGGTGGGGCATGCCGATAACGGCCACATCCTTGATCTTATCGTAGCCGCGCAGGAAATCCTCGATCTGCACGGGGTAGAGGTTTTCGCCGCCGGAGATGACCACATCCTTTTTGCGGTCTACCAGGTAGATAAAGCCGTCTTCGTCTTCCTTGGCCATGTCGCCGGTGTAGAGCCAGCCGCCCCGCAGAACATCGGCGGAGGCGTCCGGGTTTTTATAGTAGCATTTCATAACGCCGTCGCCCTTGACGATCAGCTCGCCCACATCCCCCTTGGCTACGGGAGCGCCATGCTCGTCTACAATGGCGGTCTGCCAGCCGAAGCCGGCTTTGCCGATGGCGCCAACCTTATGCATATTCTCCACACCCAGGTGGACACAGCCCGGGCCGATGGATTCGGAAAGGCCGTAGTTGGTATCGTACTGGTGGTGGGGGAATACCTTCATCCAGCGGTGGATCAGGCTGGGGGGCACGGGCTGAGCGCCAATGTGCATCAGCCGCCATTGCTCCAGGCGGTAGCGGCTCAGGTCGATACGGCCGGAGTCGATGGCATCCAGCAGATCCTGGGCCCAAGGCACCAAAAGCCAAACGATGGTGCATTTTTCTTCCGTAACAGAGCGCAGGATCCACTCCGGCTTTACGCCCCGCAGCAGCACCGCCTTGGAGCCGGAAAGGAGGGAGCCAAACCAGTGCATCTTGGCGCCGGTATGGTACAGCGGCGGGATGCAAAGGAAAACATCTTCCCGGGTCTGGCCGTGGTGGGCCTGCTCCGCCTTGCAGGAGCAGATGAGGGCCTTATGGTTATGTAAAATGGCCTTGGGGAAGCCGGTAGTGCCGGAGGAGAAGTAGATAGCGGCATCGTCCTCCTCGCTCAGGGCTACGGGAGGCGCGCTGGAGGAGCAGAAGCCCATAAGGCTCATGCAGTCTTCGGTGTAGTGCGGGCCGTGGTCGCCTACATAGAACATTTTTACCCCGGGCAGGCTGTCCTGTATGGCATCCATACGGCTTACGAACTCCGGGCCAAAGATAAGCACCTGCACATCCGCCAGCTCCAGGCAGTATTTGATCTCGTCGGCGGCATAGCGGAAGTTCATAGGCACAGCCAGGCAGCCGGCCTTGAGGATGCCAAAGTAGATGGGCAGCCACTCAATGCAGTTCATAAGCAAAATGGCTACCTTGGTGCCCTTTTTCAGCCCACGGGAGAGCAAAAGGTTGGCAAACCGGTTGGCCCGGCGGTCAAAATCCTTCCAGGTAAGCTCCCGGCGGTAGGGGGTATCAGGGCTGGCGCTTTCGATCAGGTTAAAATCCCACCAGGTTTGGGCCTTGTCCCGCTCCTCGCTGGGGTTGATCTCCACCAGAGCGCTCTCCGAGCCGTAGAGCCGGGCGTTTCGTTCCAAATAATCCGTAATGACCATATGTATCTCTCCTTAATAAATAGAAATGTCCTCTGCTTTATCACAAGCAGAGGACAAGAAGATTCCTGTGGTACCACCTCAGTTTACCGCTTAACGCGGCCTCAGCGGGCGCAGCGCACCCGTCCAGGCTGTACCGGGCCTGACCCGTCTGCGCCTACTGGCTTTGGGCCGTTCAGCGAGCCGCTCCGAAAGGAATTTTGCGCAGACCTCTTTGCTGCCTTGCACCGGCCGGCAGCTCTCTGGAAAGAAGCGTTTTGCGCATACTGGTTTTCATCATCGCGTTGTGGCTATTTGCTAGCTATTTTACCACCAATCCGCCGGTAAGTCAAGGGAAATGTATCCCATATAAAAACAAAATTCCGCCCTGCGAAAGCAATGACAAATTACAAATTGGCCCTATCCGTTGGGTGACCGTAGGGCGGGGGCTTGCCCCCGCCGGGGCAGTGCGATCCTGCGCTGTAGGGGCTGGCGTCCTCGACAGCCCTTGGCAGTACGATCCTGCACCGCAACCCTTCGGCGGCTTCGGCGGACACCCGGGGACGGGTGTCCCTACTTTTTTTGTCGGCAGTTGTTCCTTGACCGTAGGGGCAGCCCTCCCGGGCTGCCCGTGGCAGCAGGATCATGCTGCGCAGATCTTCGGCGGCTTCGGTAAAGGATGAATAATGAATAATGAATAATGAATAATTGCGGTATCCGCTGCGCGGATGGATTTTAATTCCTAATTCCTCATTCCTAATTTCTAATTTGTAACATTTCAAATTCCTAATTTGTAAGTTAGATTCACTGTAGCCGTGGTCGAAAAAACAGCGGGCTGCTTTTTGCAGCCCGCTGTGGGTTGGGTTATTCAAATCTTGCCTGCAGGTCCATGGCGGTAAGGCCCTTTTCGGCGCTGATGTATACGCTTGTTTCGCCCTCCTTGGGCAGGAAGATGCGCGAAAGGGTCTGGCTGCCGTCTTCGGCGGTGGTGGCCAGATACCAGCCGGTAAACTGCTTACCCTCCGGCGCGGTTACCTGGGGCAGCTCCAGCTGATTGGCGGAAGCGTCCACCATGCGGCTTTCCAGCAGCTGTCCGCCGGAATAGAAGCGCAGGCGCACCAGGGTAGTTGCCTTTTGCAGCTCCTGGTTGTTGGTGGCGTACACCTTGTAGCTGCCGTCGTCACCTTTTTTCATCAGGAAGGTGGTATTTACGGGGTACTCCTTCTCAGAGCCGTCAAAGCGGCGCACATACAGGCTCATTGCCAGGCGGATGCTTACCGTATCCTCGCTGTAGCGGTAGAAGCTGGACAACGCCGCCTCGCCGAAGCGGTAGGTCTGGTAATCCTGCATCCATTGTTCGCTGGAGGTAATGTCCTTATAGGCCTGGCCGGCGGTATCGAAATATTTGCGCAGGGAGCTGGAGCCGGTAGCCTCGATCATATACTGGCAGTATACCTTGGCGGCATCTACCACAAGCTCCTCGATCTCCTTTTCGCTTTCCTGCTGGGTAAACACCTCGGAGTATACTCCCGGGGACAGCTCCACCAGCTCGATGGGGTTGCCGTCCTTGTCAGCGGCGGTCACCTGGGGAGCGACCAGGAAGCCATCGGCATAGAAGCTTTGCCGGCGCATGCCGTGAAGCCCCTCCGGCAGGTACTGCTCCGCCAGGGTATAGGTGGTAGAGATCAGGTGTTCTTCTCCCAGGGCTACGCCGTTTACATACACGGTGCGATCGCCCTCGGTGGTAACGGTTACGCTCAGCTGCCGCTTGGGCTCTACCAGGGTAAGGCCGTCATAGTTCCAACGCTGCACTTTCAGCTTGTTTACCAGGCTTTCGGCGAAGGGGATCTTATAGTACCAGGGGTCGGTTTCCGGCTTGGGCTGAGCGGGAGAGGACATATAGAACGCGCCGATCTCCTCGTTACCCAGGTATACCGGGCAGCGCTTGGCGTCCGTTCCCGCGGATTCCAGGAAGCAGATCAGCTCCTGATCGCCTACCTTTTGGGTCATATAGGCTACAAAAGCCTCCTTGCCCTCGAAGGCGGTGTCCGCCATGCCGGCCTCGTCGTAGAGCTTGCCCCAATCCGGGTCGGCAAAGTAGCTTTCAAACACCTGGCGGTATTTGCTGTTGATGTGGTTTTCCTGGAAATTTTCCAGGTGGGCGGTAAGCTTGCCCATAAGGTTTGTCATAAAGAAATAGAAGGCCACGATGACGATCAGCACCACGCTGTAGAATACCACCGTAGTCCAGCGGGGCTTTTTAAAGATCTTTGCCATATTATTCGCCCTCCTTTTCCGGCGCTACCAGGAAGAAGGTAGGCATTCTGCGGGGCTGGGACTGCAGCAGGGAATAGTTGTTGACCATGAATACAGAGCCCTTTTCCTCATATTTGCCGTAAACATCCCGGTAGAACATGGTGCTGGAGCTGCCGCCGTCCAGGTTGCAGGCGTTCACAGCGCCGTACTCCGTAAGGATGTCGATGCAATCGGCATAGGTGCCGCCCAGGGAGTTGGCCTGGCGGCCGTCGATGCACAAGAAGATCACAGCGCCGTCGGCGCGCTGGCCAATGCAGGTGCGGGGGTTCTGGCCGCCGGATTTGTTGTTGTAAACCTCGGCGTTGCCCTTGCCGTCCATGATCAGCACCGGGCCGAAGACCACGCCGTCGCGGATGCCCAGCTCCTTGGCCTGCTTGGCGGTCATGGATTTGGCAACGATAAGCACATTGTCGTTATTAAAGCCAACGAATCCGTTATCGGGGAAGGAGGTATCCTTGGTGTTCCAGCGCACCTCGCCCCCGGCGATCACAAGGCCCTCGGGGTACATGCCCACCTTGGGGTCGGTAGTGCCGTTATCCCAGAAAGCGCCGCCGTTGATGCCGGCTACGGCGTTATCTCGCTCCATCATGTAGTCCAGGCGCATGCCGGGGTATTCTACGGTAAAATCTTTGCGGGAAGTGCCCAGGTATACCCGGGAGGGATCCCGGATGATCATAACATGGGCGGTATAGCTGTCGCCAACGATATGCTCGATGCGGATACCGTCGGGATGATCCTTCCATTCGTCGTTATTGCCTTCGCCGGTCAGGTCGGTATCGAAATTGATGGTGATCTCGCCGGAGATATCGGCAGTAGGGGGCAGGGGATTGCTGGGGTTTTCCAGAGCCTGGATCTCCTCATCGCTGAGGAACAGGCCGGGGATCCATTTGGTGCCGCTGGGCTCCATAAAGGTGCTGTAGAGCATCTGCTTGGCATCCTGGGAAGGGCCGTTGAAGATGGTATAGCAGGCCATGGCTGCGGCGGCTACCGCCAGCAGCGCAACCAGCAAAATAACCAGCACCAGCCGCCGGAAGAAGCAGAAGAGCTTCCAGCCAAAGGCCCGCTTTTTGGGGGCTTTTTCCGCTTTTTCTGCTTTTTTGGCCTGTTTTTGCTGGGCCTTGGCAGGCTTTTCGGCCTTTTCAGCCTTTTCGGCCTTAGGGGCTGCCGCCTTTTCGGCCTTTTTGGGGGCGTCGGCGGCCATTTTTACCTTTTTCGGGGTTTCCTCCGAGGCGGGGGCGGCATTTTCCGCTTTCAAGCCGGGGATGCTCCGCCCGGAGCGGCGGGCATAGTCTGCCTCTAAAATGGCGGTGACCTCCGCGCCCAGCAGGGCGCTGATCTCCGGGTCCAGCAGGGGGCCAAGGGGATCTTCCTCCGGGACGGTCTGCACCGGGCCGAGGGAACCTTCCTCCGGGGCGGTTTGCACCGGGGTGACCTGGGCGGCGATCTGGGCCAGCTCCTGGGCATCCAGGGCCAGGTCGTCAGCGGCGGAAAGCTCAGCTTCTGCTGGCGCTTCTGCGGCGGCTTCCTCCGGGCTTTCCTCAGGGGAGCTGTCCGCTCCGGCCATTTCGTCCACCAGGCGGATCAGCTCCTCGGCGGACTGCTCAGGCGGCATAGCCTTTTCGGCTTCCTCCGGCGCAAAAATATCCTCAGCCTCCACAGCAGCGTGGAAGGCTTCTTCCAAAGCTTCCGCCTGGGCGGTAATGGCCTGGGCGGCTTGTTCTGGCAGCTGCGCGGGGTCTTGCAGCTGCGGGATCAGGGGGGTATCGGGATTCATAAAAACCTTCTTTCTGTCTAAGGCGGGAGAAGAGTTATGAGATGCAAGATATAAGATATAAGATATAAGATAGCGGTGGCAAGGGGAAGATCAAAGATTTAAGAGTGAAGA
>JAFSBW010000073.1 GCA_017437095.1 Oscillospiraceae bacterium | reverse complement strand
TTTGTAATTTGTACTTTGTAATTTGTAATTGCACCCCTCTGGGATTTTACACAAATAACCTAAAAAAGAGGGGATATTTTCCGGCCAGGATTGACAATAAATGGCGAAAAAGTTATAATGTAATGTGTTATATCCTGAAATAAATGGGCTTTGCCCCGAAAAGGAGCGTATGAATATGGATTTGTTTGACCGATTCAACCTGGATACCGACGGCGACGGCGTTAAGGACAGCTACGGCCAGCTGGCGGATACCGACGGCGACGGCATTGCCGACAGCTACCTGGTAGACCAGAACAACGACGGCGTGGCGGATTATCTGCTCTCCGACACCAATGGCGACGGCGTGATGGAAACTCTGCTGGACAGCGATGGGGACAATTATTTTGAAACCATCGTAGCAGACCTGAACGGCGACGGCATCTGGGACTATCAGGAGATAGATACCGATGCCGATGGCATGGTGGACATGCTCTTGATGGACTCCGATGGGGACAATGTTTACGATGTTGCCCAGGCCGATGTCAACCGGGACGGCGTATACGATATGCTCATGGAGGATACGGATGATACCATGGGCTTTGACCGCGTTCTCCAGGATACCAACTATGACGGCGCTTATGATACCCTGAAGCTGGACAACGACGGCGACGGCATCCACGAGCTGATCCACGCCGACACCGACGGCGACGGAAAGCTGGATACCACCTGGCTGAATTTTGACGGCGACGCCCAGATGGAAGAGGCCTACCGCCAGACCGAGCCTGACCAGGTGTTTGCCGAAATGTTCCTGGACAGCGACGGCGATAACTACTACGAATCCATCATCGCCGATACCGACGGCGACGGCCGTATGGATACCATTTACTCCGACTCTGACAAAGACGGCGCCTTCGACACCGTTACCGAGGATACCAACGCCGACGGCCGCTTTGACACCGCCTCTATAGATACCGATGGTGACGGCTATACCGACCGCAATACCTGGCTGCGCTACGACGGCTCCGGCGACCTGGGCCTGGACAAGGATGATGACGGCTACATCGATGTAAACCTGCTGGACAGCAACGGCGACGGCTTTGTGGATACCGAAGCCCAGGATCTGGACGGCGACGGCATTTTTGATGTATACCATATGGATACCGATGGCGACGGCGTGGTAGATTCTATCGCTATGGATACCGACGGCGACGGCGAGGCGGACCGGGCATTTATGGATACCGACGGCGACGGCTACTTTGAAACCACCGTTTATGAAGGCGCTGAGGGCCTGGTGATGACCGCCGATACCGATGGCGACGGCGTAGCGGATATTACCGCTATGGACACCGATGGCGACGGCGAATTTGAGCTGACCGATGGCAGCAAGGCCCAGGAAGGCCTGGAGGATCAGAAGATCCATTATTTCAACGACCGCAGGGAGGATGTGCTCCTGCGGGATACCGACGGCGACGGCAAGTACGATACCATGCTGGCTGACAAGGACGGCGACGGCATTTTTGAGACCCGGGGCGTAGATACCGACGGCGACGGCAAGGACGATACCCTGATGGTGGACGCCAACGGCGACGGCAAGGCTGAGATCGCCCTGCGGGATCTGGACGGCGACGGCGACATCGATGTGATGCACCGGGATTTTGACGGCGACGGCCGCTTTGAATACAGCGCTATCGATACCGACGGCGACGGCGACCTGAACCGCAGCTCTACCGACCGGCTGAATCCCTGGGTGCCCAGCTTCCAGGAGCAAGCCCCCGAGGTAGAGCTGGAAGAGCTGGAGTTTGACTACGAAAAATATTACGAGGAAAACGACAGCAAGGGTACTTACTACCAAAATCTGGAAAACTTTGACCCCCGGGATTCTGACAAGGAGGGCGTGATCGGCGATCCTGACGATGCCATGCGGGAGTGGGAGCATCAGGGCAACACCATGCGCTGCGCCCTGTATTCCCAGATGTTCGTCATCGAAGAGTTTACCGACCATGAGATCGACATGGAGGAATTTGCCGACTATGCCGAGAGCAAGGGATGGTTCAGCGAGCGCAACGGCACACCTCTGAGCCACATGAACAAGATGCTGGACTACTACGGCATTGAAAACGAGCTTTCCTACAACAACGATATGGAAGATATCCAGCAATGTCTGGAGCAGGGCGGCCGCATCATCGTAGCGCTGGATGCCGATGAAATGTGGTATGCCGAAAATGACGATATTTATGTTCCCGGTGACAGCGTCAACCACGCCGTTGAGGTCATTGGCCTTGACCTGAGCGACCCGGACAATCCCGTAGTGATCCTCAACGATTCCGGCACTCCCAACGGCCAGGGCGTAGAGATCCCCCTGGAAGTCTTTATGGATGCCTGGGAAGACGGCAACAACATGATGATCGAGTGCTACGACACCAACTAATGGAGGATGGATATGAATAACAGCATTTCTGTAAAAGACCTGCTCCGGGAAATCCGCTGCAGCGAGTTTGTAAACGCCTGCCAGATGCCTATGGGCTATACCGACGGCTATCCTATGTTCCACCGGGTAAACGGCAAGGTATATCTGGTGATCCCCTTCCTGCGCTTCAAGGTTACCGGCGAGGTGGATAAGACCCTGGTTTTCCCCATCCGCTATACCGTTACCGCCGAGCTTCCTACCGGCCGGATCGTTTCTTTCCAGGATCTGGCTGCCGACAGCCGCTTCCGCCAGGTGGATTTTAACAAGCCCATCGGCCTTTTCCGCCACGATGCCATTAAGGAGCTTTCCAAGCAGGAGTATCAGGCCGCCAAGGAGGAGCTGTACGCCGCTTACGATGCCGTGCTGGCCAGCCTGATCGCGGGCCAAGAGCCTGCCGAGGATGCTGTAAAGGCCATGGCTGAGCTTCTTTCCCGGCTGGCTGAGCCCTGCCAGAAGCCTATCTATCAGGCCCTTGACAGCAATTTCTGCGATAAATTCCTGGGCTGAGGAGTAAGCTATGGAGCAACGCAGAGGTAATCGCACCCAGTCCCGGGCAAGCTCTGCCATTGGGGCTGCCCGGCGGCTGCTGCTGGAAATGAACAAGCCGGAGCTGGCCCAAAAGCTGGATCTTTTGGAGCGTGAGCTGGGCCGCAGCCGCTTTACCGTGGCCGTGGTGGGAGAGTTCAGCCGGGGCAAGTCTACCCTGATCAACCGCCTGCTGGAGCGGCCTGTTCTGCCCGTTGGCAATATGCCTACTACCGCTATGCTTACCCGCATCCGCGCCGGCGCCCGGGAGGGCATGGTATATGTGGATGCCCAGGGCAGGCGGGGCCAGGCTCTGCCCATAAGGCCGGAGAGCTGGGAAGGGCTGGTAGCCAACAACTTCGGCGGGCCGGACCCCCAGGGCGCGGTGTTTATGAGCATCAAAAACCCCTGGCTGGAAAGCCTGAGCATGGAGCTTTTGGATACCCCCGGAGCAGGCGATCTGGAAGAAAAGCGGGCCCAGAAGATCAGCGATGCCCTTATGGAGGCTGACGGCGCCATCATTGCCATCAGCGCTCTGAACCCTATGAGCATGAGCGAGCAGCAGTTTATCCAGCAGCGGCTGATCACCCGCAAGACCCCCTTTATGGTGCTGGCGGTTACCAAGCTGGACGAAGTGCCCGCCAACCAGCGCGGGGCAATGATCCAATTTATCCGCAATAAGCTTGCCCTTTGGAAGATGGATATCCCGGTGATCGTCGCCGGGGATGTGGATGTGGGCAGCAGCGAGCTGCAGGCCTTTGTAGGCATCGACAAGCTGCGCAGCCACATTGCTTCCTGGGTTTCCGACCCTAAGCGCCGGGCGCTGACGGAACGCTGGGTGCTGGCCAAGGTAGACGATGTGCTGCTTACGGCCCAGCAGGGCCTGGGTGAGCAGCTTCGGCTGCTGGAGCTGGATGCCGACAAGCGCGCCCAGGCGCTGGATGCCAAGCGGGAGCAGCTGAAGAAGCTGGAAAAGCATTGGCAGGAGCTGCACCGGCAGATGGAAGAGCGGCAGGATAAGTGCGTGGCCGCGGTGCTGGAAAAAGCAGAAGAAATGAAAGAAAATACGGTGCAGCGGCTTAGCCATGAGGTCAGCCGAAACAGCCAGCCGGCTACTTGGTGGCGGCAGGAGTTTGGCTACCGGCTGCGCCTGGAGCTGGCCGGCATGGCAGCTTCTCTGGATGCCCTGGCAGGCAAGCAGATCAATGAAGACCTGCGCTGGCTCAACGCCCAGCTGGATAAAAGCTTCCATACCGGCATTGGCGCGGTAGCCCGTGGCCCGGTGGCGGATAAGGAAATGTTCGGCCAGGTGGAGGAGGACGAGCTGAAGCTGGAGGATCTGGACAGCAAGCGCAACCTTTCCCGCATTGCTACCACAGCCCTTACCATCATCGGCAGCCTGACCCTGAGCACCATGGGCCTGGGCATGTTCAATATTTTGTGTACCTCCGGTGTAGGCACCGGCTCTGCCCTGCTTACGGAGAAATTCTTCAAGGCCCAGGTGCAGAAGCAGCAGGAGGTAGTGGCCAAGGCCATCGAGCTGCAGGTGCCCAGAACGGTGGGCGAGGCCATGGGTAAGACCCGCACCCGCCTGGCGGCGGTGTATGCGGATATTCTGCGCGCATCGGAAGAGCGACAGAATGCCTGGCTGCGGGAGCAGAATCAGGCGCTGGAAGCTGCGCGGCAGAATCAGCAGCCCCAGGCTCAGCTGGCCGCGGCAGATACGGTGCAGCGGCTGGAAGCCCTGCGCCAGGCCATCCAAACAGCCATGGCTTAAGCAATTACCAAATTAGAGATTTTAGAGTGAAGATTGAACAGTTGAGATGCCGAAATCTTCAATCTTCACTCCTAAATCTTCACTCTAAAACTCCGATTCTCATCTTTTAGGGAGGCCGTGTGCCTCCCTGTTACCAAGAAAGGAAGATCCTTATGGCAGGGTTGAGCTATTGCGATCCTTATAAGCTGCACCAGCAGCAACAGCAGGAGTTTGCCAAGCTTCTGGCGGCTTCTGCCCAGGTGATCGAAAACCTGGGCATGCTGCGCCGCCGGGACGATTTAAAACGAATGGCCCAGAAGGCGCAAAGCGACACTTTTAAGATCCAGGTAGTAGGCACTTTCAAAAACGGCAAGTCTACCTTTATCAACTCCATTTTGGGTGAAGATGTGCTTCCGGCCTACAGCCTGCCCTGCACCGCGGTGATCAACGAGGTGAAGTTCGGCAAAACCAAGCGGGCGGTGCTGCATTTCCGCAACCCCCTGCCGGAAACGCTGCCTACCTCCATTCCCCAGGCCACTTTGGCCCATATGAAAAAGTATAATATGCAAAATGTACCCCCTATGGAGATCCCCTACAGCCAGATCGAGGACTATGTGGTGATCCCTATGGGCGAAGACCCCCGGCAGATGCTGCTGGAAAGCCCCTACGAGAAGGTGGAGCTGTTCTGGCCGCTGATGCTGCTGGAGCAGGGCGTGGAGATCATCGATTCTCCCGGCCTGAACGAGCATGCTACCCGTACCCGGGTTACTACCGAGTATTTAAGCAAGGCCGATGCCGTGCTGTTTGTTATGAATGCCCAGGCTCTTTGCTCCCAGGAGGAAATGAGCTTTATTGAAAATAATATGATCCCCCAGGGCTTTGAGGATACTTTCTTTGTGGTAAACCGCTTTGACTGCATCCCCGAGCGGGAAAAGCCCATGATCCGCCGCTATGCTACCATGAAGCTGGCAAACTGCACCACCTTTGGCGAAAGCGGCATCTATTACATATCCGGCCTTATGGCCCTGAACGGTAAGCGCCAGCGCAACGCCGCCATGCTCAAAGCTTCCGGCGTGCCCGCCTTTGAGATGCGCCTGAGCAAATACCTTACCGGCAACAAGGGCAAGGCCAAGCTGGCCCAAAACGCCAAGGAGCTGCGCCATATTCTGGCGGAGGAAGCGCTGCTGCAGGTGCTGCCGGAGCGCAAAAAGATGCTCTCGTCCTCTTTGGAAGAGGTAAAGGCCCGCTATGAGCAGGCCCGGCCCAAGCTGGCCGCCCAGATCAGCCAGAAGGATCAGCTGAAAAGCCGCCTGAATGTGGGCATCGAGAGCAGCCGCATCCAGATCCGCAGGCTCATCGGCGATTATCTGCGCCGCCTGAGCGAGCAGGTGCCGGTTTGGATCGAGCAGTATGAGTTTACCGGAAAGCTGGGCCTTGTGCCCAATAAGCAGCGGGTGCAATCGCTGATCAACGAGCTTTCCGACCATATTTCCCGCCAGATGGAAAGCTACCAGCTTACCTGGCGCAACGAAAAGTATGTGCCGGAGATGGAGCGGCGGGTAAAAGAGATATTCTCCCAGGTAGAAGAGGATGTGGATGCCCTTTTGGCCCAGATGCAGACCATCCGTGAGGATGTTTCCGGCGCACAGAGCCGCGGCGGCAGCGAATCCGGCTGGCAGCGCCTGCTGCGGGAGACCACTGCTTCTACTACAGAGCTTACCCAGCTGGAGGATACCCAGGCCCTGGCGGTGGCGGTGTCCCGCAAATCCGGCCGGGATGTGGGCGCCGGCGTGCTGCTGGGCACGTTGAGCCTGGCTGCTCCCGTGGCGCTGGCCGCGGCGGTGATCGGCTCGGTGCTGTTTGGCTGGGTAGCCGGACAGCAGGGCTCGGCCAAGAAGCTGAAGGCATCCATGCAGGAGCAGATTTTGGAGCAGATCCAGCTCCAGTCCCCCAAGCTGACGGAAGCCATGACCAACCGGGCCTGCGCTTGGCTGCAGGAGCTGGCCGACAGCGTTACCGGCAAGCTGGAGCAGCAGATCCGGGAAACCGATACCCAGCTTGCTGCCATCGTAGCAGAGCTGGAGCAGGGGCAGGAAGCCCTGCGGGCCAGCCGGGAGATCCTGCAAAAGACCCAAAACGATATTTTGAAGCTTAACAGCCGGCTCGATGGGCTGATCATGCAGCTGGTGGATTGACCCAGGGCGCTCTGCGATCGCCCGTGGATATAAATCCCACCGCGCCCTAATTTATCATTTGTAATTTATAATTTGTAATTTGCAAATGATCCTTCCTTCCCATCCCTTGGGGGCAAATGCGCCCCGGAAAGAGGCTTTTATGAAAGAAAATGCCCATATTTTGGTAATAGGCGCCCAGGGAAGCGGCAAAACTACCCTGGTAAACGCCCTGGCGGGTGCTGAGGTGATCCCTACCCGGCTGCCAGGCCCCGGCGTGCCGGGGCTGCAGGTGCATCTTGCCCAAGGCCCCTCTGTCGGCACCTTTGCCCACCTGCGCTTTGACCAAACGCCCCCCGCCGGCGCATTGCCCGTTGGGGCGGATGTGCTGGAGCATTTGCGTACCCAGGGCCCGGTGCCTATGATGGTGGCGCTGGATCAGCTGCCCCGCATGATGGCTTTGCCCAGGGGCCAGAAACGGGTGCAGTGGGGCCAAACTCCGGTAGAACGGCTGTGCATCCGCACCGATGCCAAGGCCCTTGGCGGCGTGGAATATTTGGATGTGCAGGGCTTTTTGTACCAGAATATGGATATGAAGAAGCTGCGCGCGGCGATAGAATGGGCCGATAAGATCCTTTTTGTTACCCATGTAATGAGCCCGCTGAATCCCCGGGAGCTGAATTTCCTGCGGCAGGTGGTGCTGCCTATGGGGAAAAAAGACATTGCCCTGATCGTAAACGGCATGGATATGCTTCCGCTGAATCAGCAGACCCAGTGCCGTGTTTATGTGCATAATCTTGCCCAGGGGCTGGAATTTCACATGGAGCGGTTTTTCCTCTCTGCCCGCTCCTGCCTGCAGGGGGTCATCCAGGCGGATATGGAGCGGCTGAGAGAGCGCATCGATGCCCTGGGGCAAAGCCAGCCGGAGGAAGCGGATGCGGCTGAGCAGCTGCCGGCGGAAGAGATCCCCGCCGAAGAAACACCTGCTGAGGAAATCCCCGCCGAAGAAGCTCCCGAAGCTCCCGCGCTGGAAATTCCTGCCCAAGAAGCCCTTGCCCGGGAAATCCCCGCAGAGGAGCCTTCTGCCCAGGAGCCTCCCGCCCAGGACGATGCCGAAGAAGCCCTAAAGGAGCAGGAGTCTTCCCTGAAGCCTCCCGCGGCGGATGCCCTTACTTTGGAGGGCGGCCTGACCCTGCCCCGCATCGAAGAAGAGGAAGAAGCCCAGGCGCAGCTTTCCGACGATAAATATTTCTCCAGCGCCAATCTGGATAACCTTACCGGCATCGGCGAGCATACCCAGTATGCCCGGGAGCTGCTGGAGCGCTACCAGTGGCCCCAGGAGGTCTACGACGGCCTGAGCCGCCGCTTGGACGCCATTACTGCCCGGCAGAAGGACAAAAAGCTGAATGTGTCCGTAGTGGGCGAATTTAGCGCGGGTAAATCTACCTTTATCAACGCATTGCTGCGCAGCGACCTGCTGGACTGCGGCTCTATTCAGGGCACTACAGTAGCTTCTACCATCATTGAGTACGGCAAGAGCTTCGTAGTAGCTACCCGCAACCGGGACGGCAGCCAGACCCTGGTGAAGCTGGATAGCTTCCATCAGCTTCGGGAATGCCTGAACCGTATGGTTACGGAAAACCGGGAGGCCCAGGATCTGGATTGCGTGCGGGTTACTCTGCCCTCCAAAAATCTTATGGACAGCGGCCTGCGCATTATCGATACCCCCGGTACCAGCGCCACCACCGAATGGCACGAAACCGTGACCCAGCGGGCTATCCACAATTTCTCCGACCTTTCTATTCTGCTGGTTAATGGCACCCGGCCTTTGACCGACAGCTTCTGCCGCTTTGTGCAGGACAATCTGGAAAATGTGCTGGATAAGTGCGTATTTGTGGTTACCAAGCTGGATCTGATCCCCGCCCAGGAGCGGGCGAAGATGCTTACCTATATCCGCAATAAGATCATTACCGCCTTTGGGGTAGAAAAACCCCTGGTGCTGCCCTATTTCTCCGCCGAGGTGGTAGGCACCTTCAGCGAAAACGAGTTTGCCAAGGGCGACCGCAAGAGCCTGCAGATCTCCCAAAAGAGCGAGCAGTACATCCGCCAGCATACCGCCCGGCAGCGCTCCCTGGTGCAAACCGGCAAGATGCTGGAGCTGATCGACGGCATGTATGAGGCTGTTCAGCGGCAGATCCAGGCCATCTCCCAGGAGTGGGAGCAGGAGCTGCAAATGCTGGAGCGCAGCAGCCATGTGGATCTGCAAAGCTTTGTAGATGAGCAGACCCCCCAGCGGCTGGAAAGCTTTACCGCCACCGCAAACGACATTGGCCAGCAGCTGGCGGCGGCTATGAATTTCCGGGTGCAGCAAGCCATCGGCACGGTGCTTATGAAGGCAAGAAGCTACAGCGCCAACGCCCTGGAGGGCTATCTGCGCACCGGCCTTGCCGCCGACTGCACTGCCCAGGCCCAGAGCATCCATGCCCTGGTGGGGGAATTTGACCCCCAGGTGCAAAGCGCTATGACCAAGGAACTGGAAGTGTTCCAAAAGGAATTTGCCGGGCTTTATGACAGCCTGCGCATCCTCAGCATCGATATGTCCCAGGTAGAAATGCCCTCTATGGCCCCCAAGCAGATGTCTATGGCAGAGCTGGAGGATGGGCTGCAGAGCCTTACCCAGGAGCTTACCTACGGCAAGAGCAAGCTTTGGGGCAGCGTGGATAAAACCAGAGCCAGAGTTACTTTGGACCGGCTGGGCGAGGTGCTGCGCAACTACTTCAACCGGGTGCGCCGGGATACCATGGAGGAATTTACCCGCTACAGCAATATGACCCGCGTTGGCCTGAAGGGCAACCTGGAGCAGTATGTCATCGCCTACCGGGATCAGGTAGCCCTGCGCATTGCCCGGGAGGACGAGCGCAAGCGGGAGATCGAGGAAAAGCTCAGCCGCCTGCAAATGGATGTGGACGATATCAACAACCGCAAGTTCCTGCTGGACTCTGTGCGCGAGAGCCTGCGCAGCACTTGACCCATAGCGGCGGCTGTGGTATAATAGCCGAAATTTGAAGCTTACGGCGCAAAGGAGCAAACAATGGCACAAAGAAGAAAAAAATCGGTCTCCATGGCCGGAATGTTTTTGGAAATGGCTGTGATCATCGGCTTGGTGGTGCTGCTTTCTACTCTGCTGTGGAATCAGCTCAAGCCCGCCAAGAAGCCGGGCAAGCCCATCCTGGGCGGCACTACGCCCCCCATTACTACCCCCTCCGGCCTGCCGGGTCAGACCGTTGATCCCCTGAATACCACCTCTCCCGGCCCTACGCTGCCCCTGGGCGAGCAGGCCATTGCGGATTATGCCGCGGCCCACGGCCTTACGGTGGAAGACTACCAGATGGGCTTTGACTACTACCCCGAAAAGCTCTACGATGCCTACGAAAAAAGCCCCGAGGCCCGGGATTTTATCCTGAGAGCCCCTCTGGAGTATAACAAGACCCACGAAAAGGATATGTCCGAGTTTGAAAATGTAGAGGGTGTGCCGCTGTTTATGCAGTGGGACGACCGCTGGGGCTATACCAAGTATGCCTACGGCCTGGGCGGCATTACCGGCTGCGGCCCTACTTGCCTTTCCATGGTGGTATACTACTACACCAAGGATCCCACCTACACCCCGGACTATATGATGAAATTTGCCGAGGAGAACAACTATATCGGCAATGAGATCGACGAAAACGGCAAGCGCACCGGCGGCACGGAATGGTACCTGTTTGACCAGGGCGGCGAAAAGCTGGGCTTTACCGTTAAGCGTGTGCCTCTGGACGAGGGCGTGCTTACCCGCTACCTAAAGGCGGGCACCCCGGTGATCGTCCACCTGAAGGAGTGTAAGTTTACCTACAACGGCCACTATATCGTGCTTACCGGCTACGAAAACGGCCGCATTACCGTAAACGACCCCAACTCCCGGGCGCTGAGCGCCGAGGGCTGCACCTACGACGAGATCGAAAACGCCATCCGCAATATGTGGGTTTTTACCCCCAAACAGCAGCAATAATTTAAAATTACAAATTTTGCCCGCACCCTTTGCCTCTCCCCTTGGGAGAGGTGGCGCCGTCAAAGGCGGTGACGGAGAGGGCTTTCCAAAAATCACCGCCCCTTGGGAGATGGATATAAGGTGTAAGATTGAAGATTGGAGATTGAAGAGTTGAGATAGCAAATATCTCCACTCTCCACTCTCAACTCTTCACTCTTCGCTTTTCACTCCTCGCTAACACAAAAGCTGGGGTAACGGCGGCAGCAAGCGGCCGCCCTACGGTCCGCTTCACTATTCACGCTTCAATAAAATAAAAGATCCCCTCCGGGTTTTCCGGAGGGGATCTTGCGATTATGCCTTACAGAAAAGCCTTAACAGCGTCGCTGACTTCGGCGGGATCCTGAGATACGGAAATGGTGATCTCCATATCGTTGGCCTTGGCAAAATCAGCAGCCCAGAGAATGAAATCTTCACCGGCGGCCTTGTCGTTGCCAATGGTCTTGTACAGGTTGTCTACGTACACATGGGTAATGTCATAGTTACCGGCGTGCAGGCCGCTAACAAAGCCCTTGAGCATATCGGCGTTGGAAATGCCGTACTCCTTGGAGTTGACAAGGCGAACCTTGTGAGACAGGCCGTAAGTAAGATCTGCACCGTACTCGATGCAAACAACGCTGCCCTTGGAGGTGGCAACTGCGTCGGAAATAGAGGCAAGCAGCTTCTTGGTCTTGCCGGAGCCCTTCAGGCCCATAATCAAATGAATCATCGGAATGTCCTCCTTTGCTCTGCCAAATGTGGCTTATGGGTATTTTACCAGCTATCGCAGGATTTTGCAACTACTATTTTTCCGGTAATAGAGATTTGTTGCCGTTATATCCGCTTACGCTTCGTAGCCGGGCTTGCCCAGAAGCTGGAACATATTGCGCTTGTAGAATTCTACGCCGGGCTGGTTGAAGGGGTTAACACCCAGCATATATGCGGATACGCCGCAGCTGAGCTCCAGGAAGTAGAACAGCTCGCCCAGCTTCTTCTCGTTCAGCTCGCCCACATCCATGGTGATCACGGGAACGCCGCCGTCCACATGGGCGGCCAGAGTGCCAAGATAGGCCTTTTCGTCTACAAAATCAAGGGTCTTGCCCGCCAGGTAGTTCAGGCCGTCCAGGTTCTTGGCATCGCTGCCTACTACATACTGCTTCTCGGGGGGATCGAAGCGCACCATAGTCTCGAAAATGTTGCGCTCGCCCTGCTGGATCATCTGGCCCAGGGAGTGCAGATCGGCGGTAAACTCAGCGGTTACGGGGAAGATGCCCTTGCCGTCCTTGCCTTCGCTCTCGCCGAAGAGCTGCTGCCACCAGCCGCCCAGCATCTTAAAGCCAGGCTCAAAGCTTTCAAACAGCTCAATGGCCTTGCCCTTGCGGTACAGCAGGTTCCGGATACCGGCATACAGCCAAACGGGGTTTTCAAAGGAGCGCAGGTCGTAAGCCTTCTTGGCTTCCACAGCGCCGGCCATAACATCCATAGGATCGATACCGGCTACAGCCATGGGCAGAAGGCCAACGGCGGTAAGCACACTGTAGCGGCCGCCAACATCGGGAGGAATTACGAAGGTTTCCCAGCCCTCTTCCTCGGCCATCTGGCGAAGGGCGCCCTTGCAGGGGTCAGTAATGGCGTAGGTGCGCTTTCTGGCGCCGTCGGTGCCGTATTTGCGCTCAAGCATCCAGCGCAGAGCCCGGGTAGCAATGGCGGGCTCGGTGGTAGTGCCGGATTTGGAGATGATGGCAATGGAGAAATCCTTGCCCTCCAGCAGCCGTACCAGCTCGTTCCAGGCCCGGGTAGAAAGGCCGTTGCCGGCAAAGAAGATCTGGGGGTTGCCCTTGCCCTTGCCAATATTGTGGTTGCAGCCCTGAAGCAGCTCAATGGCGGCCCGGGGGCCAAGGTAGCTGCCGCCGATGCCGATAACTACGAACACATCGGAGCTTTCCCGAATGCGCTCAGCAGCGGCGCGGATGCGGATGATCTCATCAGTGGGCTCCTCAACGGGCAGATCCAGCCAGCCCAGAAAATCGTTGCCGGGGCCGGTGCGCTCGGTAAGGGTCTGGTGGGCGGCGAAAACTTCCTTTTCCACGGCCAGAAGGTCGGGCAGGGAGATATCGCCCCATACATTGGAAATGTCTACTTTGATCATAGGTAGTTCCATCCTTTCGCGGTTTATAATTTCGCTACCTATATGTTAACGCAAATTCGCCGTAAACGCAAGTGTTTTAGGAAAAGTTTCACACTTTTTCCCTAAGGTACTGGCATTTTTCTTGTACAGGCTGTATAATAGAAACCGTAGGGCGGGGGCTTGCTCCCGCCGAATGGCTACCGATGGCTATCATCCTGCCCGGCGGGGGCAAGCCCCCGCCCTACCTTTTATATATTCCACAACTAGGAGGACATACTATGAAATACGGTTTTGGCATCGACATTGGCGGCACTACGGTAAAGCTGGCTTTTTTCAGCCATTACGGAGATAAGATCGCGGCCTGGGAGATCCCTACCCGCACCCAAAACGGCGGCCAGGCGATCCTGCCGGATATTGCCGCTTCTATTGAAGACTATATGGCCCAAAACGGCATTTCCCGCAGCGAGATCCTGGGCATTGGCGTAGGCGTACCCGGCCCTGTGGACGAAAAGGGCGTAGTCAACGGCTGCGTAAACCTGGGCTGGGGGGTTACCGACATGGAAGCCACCCTGGGCGCGCTGACGGGCCTGAAGGTCAAGGCCGGCAACGATGCCAATGTGGCTGCCCTGGGCGAATGCTGGAAAGGCGGCGGCGAGGGCTGCCGGGATATGATCATGGTCACCCTGGGTACGGGCGTGGGCGGCGGCATCATCGTCGGCGGCAAGCTGATCCACGGCACCCACGGCGCCGGCGGCGAGATCGGCCACATCTGCGTCAACCCCGAGGAAACCGCCGCCTGCGGCTGCGGAAACCACGGCTGCGTGGAACAGTACTGCTCCGCCACCGGCGTAGTCAACATCGCCAAGAACATGCTCATGCGCACCCGGGATATCAGCCGCCTGCGCGACATTCCCAACTTTACCAGCAAAGACATTTTCGATCTGGCAGCCCAGGGCGATACCGGCGCCAACAATACCCTGAATATTTACTTTGACTATCTGGGCCGTTTCCTCGCTACCCTTTGCTGCGTCACTGACCCCGAGGTCATCGTGCTGGGCGGCGGCGTGAGCAAGGCTGGCCAGCCCCTGCTGGAGGGCGCGGTCAAGGCCTTCCAAAAATACGCTTTCCACGCCTGCAAGGCCACCCGCTTCGCCCTGGCCAAGCTGGGCAACGATGCCGGAAGCTACGGCGCTTTCAAGCTGGTGCTGGATAGCTGCGGCGAGCAGTAAGCAAAACTCACAAAGCAGGCCAAAATATCTTGTTGAATTTGGCTGAAAAATGGGTTGAAACTTGCTGCGAATGATGATAGTATATACTTGAACATTATGGCTTACAAGCAAGCCTAAGGAGGCAAGTTTATGACCCCCGCAGAACTCAACGAACTGAAGATCCTCGCCTGCAAGGTGCGTATGGGCATCATCAGCAGCACCCACAGCGCAAAATGCGGCCACCCCGGCGGCAGTATGTCCGCTGCGGAGCTGTTTACCTATCTCTATTTTAAAGAGCTGAATGTCCGGCCGGAAGAGCCCAAGTGGGAAGGCCGTGACCGTTTCGTGCTTTCCAAGGGCCATACCGCCCCGGGTCTGTACAGCGCTCTGGCGCTTCGGGGCTTCTTCCCCTGGGAGGATCTGACCACTCTGCGTAAGGTAGGCAGCTACCTGCAGGGCCACCCCAATATGCATACCGTTCCCGGCGTAGATATGTCCACCGGCAGCCTGGGCCAGGGCATTTCCGTGGCTGTAGGCATGGCCATCGGCGGCAAGGTCAAAAAGGCCGACTACCGGGTATATACCCTTTTGGGCGACGGCGAGATCCAGGAAGGCCAGGTATGGGAAGCCTGCATGTCCGCAGCCCACTATGGCTTGGATAACCTCTGCGTCATCGTTGACAACAACGGCCTGCAGATCGACGGCGATATCGCCAAGGTCATGAGCCCTTACCCCATCGACAGCAAGCTGGAAGCCTTCGGCTTTGATGTGCAGGTGATCAACGGCAACGATTTTAACGAGATCGAAGCCGCCCTGGCCCATGCTAAGACCGTTAAGGGCAAGCCCAGCGCCATTGTTATGAAGACCGTTAAGGGCAAGGACGTTTCCTTTATGGAAAACAACGCCGGCTGGCACGGCAAGGCCACCAACGATGCGCAATACGAGATCGCCATGGCAGAGCTGCAGGCGATCCTTACGGAACTGGAGGGCAAGTAATATGGCAGAAGTAAAAAAGCTTGCTACCCGGGACGGTTACGGCAAAGCGCTGGTCGAGCTGGGCAAGGCCCATGATAATATCGTAGTTCTGGATGCTGACCTGGCCGGCTCTACCAAGACCGGCATGTTCGGCAAGGAGTTTCCTGAGCGCCATTTTAACGCAGGCATCGCCGAAGCGGATATGATGTGCATGGCAGCGGGCCTTTCTACCTGCGGCTTTGTGCCCTTTGCTTCCAGCTTCGCCATGTTTGCCAGCGGCCGGGCTTACGAGCAGATCCGCAACTCCATTGGCTACCCCCACCTGAATGTAAAGATCGGCGCTACCCACGGCGGCCTTTCCGTAGGTGAGGACGGCGCCAGCCACCAGTGCTGCGAGGATTTTGCCCTGATGCGCTCCATCCCCGGCATGACCATCATCTGCCCCGCGGACGCCGTAGAAGCAGAAGCCGCCGTTAAGGCTGCTTACGAATACGAAGGCCCGGTTTACCTGCGCTTTGGCCGCCTGGCTGTGCCGGTATTCCATGAGGAAGGCTTCTCCTTTACCATCGGCAAGGGCGAGGTTATGCGCCAGGGCAGCGATGTGGCCATCATCGCCAACGGCCTGATGGTTTACGAGGCCGTGCAGGCCGGCGAAAAGCTGGCTGAGCTGGGCATCAACGCCCGCATCATCAATATGTCTACCGTAAAGCCCATCGACGAAGAGCTGGTGCTGGCTGCCGCCAAGGAGTGCGGCAAGATCATTACCTGCGAGGAGCATTCCGTCATCGGCGGCCTGGGCGAGGCTGTGTGCAGCTACCTGAGCGAAAACTGCCCCACCCCCGTGCGCCGCATCGGCGTGAACGACGAGTTCGGCTTCTCCGGCCCTGCCTACGAGGTGCTGAAGGCCTTCGGCCTGTGCGCGGAGCATATCGTAGAAGTGGCTGTAGATTTCTGCAAGTAAATATGCTGGGGCGGCCTGTGCCGCCCCTTTTGTTTTTTGACATTTGCCGCAAGGCATGGTATAATCATAGCATTATCCGTAAGGATGTGTAACAATGATCAATTTTGACAACACCTATGTAAAAATAGACCTGGACGCGGTGGAGGCCAATTTTCAGGCGGTGGCGGCCAAGGCGGGCAAGCCGGTAATGGCCATCGTAAAGGCGGATGCCTACGGCCATGGCGCTGTGGAGGTAGCCAGAGCCTTGCAGGATCGGTGCGCCTTTTTTGGGGTAAGCTCCATGCTGGAGGCTTTGGAGCTGCGCCAGCATGATATCCAAAACCCCATATTGATCCTGGGCCATACACCGCCGTCGGCATTTTCCCAGGCCATCCCCCTGGGCATTCGCCCGGCCATCTTCCGGGAAGAGGATGCTCTGCTTTTGAGCCAGGCTGCCCAGCAGCTGGGTATGCAGGCGCCTTTCCACATTGCCGTGGATACGGGCATGGGCCGCATCGGCTTTCAGCCCACCTATGAAAACGCCCAGCTGGCGGCTAAGCTGGCCCGGCTGCCGGGTTTGCAGGCGGAGGGCCTTTTCAGCCATTTTGCTACCGCCGATTGCGAAGACCTCCGCGCCGCCCAGGCCCAGGCTGCGCTGTTTGACCGCTTTGCCCAATGGCTGCAGGAGCTGGGGGTGCAGATCCCGCTGAAGCATATGGACAATTCCGCCGGCATTATGAATTTTGGCCACCATTACGATATGGTGCGCTCCGGCATCGTTACCTACGGCCTGTACCCTTCGGCAGAGGTAGACCCTGCTCTGCTGGAGCTGACCCCCGCGCTGGACTGGCATAGCCGGGTCACCCATGTAAAGACCCTGCCGGCAGGCAGCCCCATCAGCTACGGCGGCACTTTTGTAACCGAACGGGAAACCGTGGTAGCTACGGTCCCCGTTGGCTATGCCGACGGCTACCGCAGAAGCCTATCCGGCCGGTTTTATGTTTTGATCCGTGGGCAAAAAGCCCCCATTCTGGGCCGTATTTGCATGGATCAGCTTATGGTGGATGCTACCGACATTCCCGGGGTAGCGCCGGGGGACAAGGTGGTGCTTATTGGCAGCCAGGGCCAGCATACCATTACTATGGAAGCCATTGCCGAAGCTGCCGGCAGCTTTAATTACGAATTTGTTTGCGGCATCAGCCGCCGGGTGCCCAGGCTCTACCGCCGGGGCGGCCATACTACCCACAGTGTGCATTATCTGCTGGAGTAACGCCCAAAATAAACCGTCCCAGCCGCGTAAAGCGGCTGGGATTTTCTTTATCTAAGGGGCTTTTGCCCATAGGAAACCAAGGGGCGCTGACGAAAATGTGCATTTTCAGAACAAAATGTCTGCTTTTTCTGTTGAAATTGCTGGCAGCTTGTGGTAAATTATGTGGTGGGATAAATCTTCGTTTGGAAAGAAAGGATGATTTTATGGATCCCAGAAAGAATTTTGGCTTCCGCCATAAGGCTGGCGTGATTTTGCCGGTAAGCAGCTTACCGGGAAAATACGGCATCGGCACTTTTGGCCCGGAAGCCTATGATTTTGTGGATTTCCTCAGCGACACCGGCCAGAAATGCTGGCAGGTGCTGCCGTTGAATCCTACCGCCTATGGCGACAGCCCCTATCAATCTCCGGCGGCCCTGGCGGGCAACCCTTATTTTATCGACCCGGAGCTGCTGGCAGCCCAGGGGCTGCTTACTAAGAAGGAGCTTGCCGGGCATAAGCGCAAAGCCCCCCGGGTAGACTACGGCTGGCTGTTTGAAAACCGCTGCCGCCTTTTGCGCCGGGCCTACAGCCGCTTCACCCCGGACAAAGCCTACCGGGCCTTTGTAAAGAAGAACGAAAATTGGCTCGAAAGCTATGCTCTGTTTATGGCGCTGAAAGAGCGCTACGGCTACCGGCCCTGGACAGCCTGGGGAGCGGAGCATCGCAGCTACGCCCGGGCGCTGGGCCAAAAGGCGGCATTTGAGCCGGAGCTGGGCTTCTGGCGCTGGTGCCAGTATGAATTTGCCCAGCAGTGGGATTCTCTGCGGCGCTATGCCCACCAAAAGGGCATTTCCGTCATCGGGGATCTGCCCATCTATGTAGCCCACGACAGCGTGGATGTATGGGCTGACCCGGAGCAGTTTTTGCTGGATGAAAACTATGAGCCTACCGTTGTGGCAGGCTGCCCGCCGGATGGCTTCTCGCCGGACGGTCAGCTTTGGGGCAACCCCATCTACAACTGGCCGCTTATGGAAAGCCAGGGCTTTGCCTGGTGGAAAAAGCGGGTAAAGCAGGCCTTCGGGATGTACGATATTTTGCGCATCGACCATTTCCGGGGCTTCGCCGGCTACTACAGCATCCCCTTTGGGGATGCCACCGCCCGAAATGGCGTTTGGCGCAGCGCTCCGGGCTTGCAGCTGTTCCGCGCTCTGAACGCCGCCTTCCCCAAGGCCAAGATCATCGCCGAGGATCTGGGCTTTATTACGGAGGATGTTATAGAGCTTCTGGAGGACACCGGCTTTCCCGGCATGAAGATGCTCCATTTCGCTTTCTACGATGAAGACAGCGAAAACCTGCCCAGAATGTTCAAAAACAGCAATTGCGTGGTCTATTCCGCTTCCCACGATTCCGACTGCACCCGCACCTGGCTTCAGGGCCTCAATGGCCTTGCCGCAGAGCGCTTCCGGGCGGAATGCCCCCACCGGCCGGGGCAGAGCCGGGTGTACGATGTGATCGAGTTTGCTATGGCAAGCCCGGCAAACCTGGCTATGGTACCCATGCAGGATTATTTGCAGCTTACCAATGCCCAGGGCCGCATAAACGAGCCGGCCACCGCTGCCGGCAACTGGACCTGGCGCGTAAGCAGCCGCTACAATACGGAAAAACGCAGAGCCGAGATCCTGGCTTTGCTGAAAAGAACCAAACGAAACAAATAAAGGAGAACCGTTATGAAAAAGCTGATATCTATGGTATTACTGCTGGCGATGGCGCTGACCCTTTTTGCGGGCTGCGCCGGTAAGGCAGAGCAAAAGCCTTCCGACACTACCCCCGAGCCTACCACGGGCGTGGATCACGATTGCACCACCCCCGAGCCTACCACTACCCCCGAGCCCACTACCACCCCCGCTCCCGAAACCACTCCCCAGCCCTCCGGCGACACGATCCCTGACGGCTGCAACCGGGTAGTGTTCTACTGGAGCGGCAAGGAAGACCTTTCCAAGTGCGACATTTGGATCTGGTTCCCGGACGCGGCGGGCAAGGGCTATCTGTTTGAAAGCTGCGAGTACGGCGGCAAGGTCACCGTGGATGTGCCGGAGGGCATTGAAGAGGTTGGCTTTATCGTGCGGAAAAACTGCTCCGAGCCTGGCGGCAGCTCCTGGGGCAGTGCCACTAAGGACTACGATCAGGACCGTTTCGCCGTAGTAGACGGCAAGCTCACCGAGATCTACCTGAAGCCCGGTGACGCGTTCCAGTACATGAGCAATGACGGAGGCAAGACACTTATTATGGCTAAGAAATTCAACCTGGCGGGCATCGTATCCAATAAGCGCATCGAGTACCAGATCAATCCCGCCGCCAAGATCACCAGCCTTTCCCAGATCAAGCTCTACGAGGGGGACAAGGAAATTCCCATCAGCAAGCTGTCCACCCTGAATAAGGAAGCTACCTCCGGCTATATCGAGGTTTCCCAGGAGCTGGATCTTTCCAAGAATTACCGCATCGTGCTGGAAGGCTACGGCGAAAAGCCGGTTGTACCCACCGATATTTTTGATACCGATTACTTTGCCAAGAATTACCACTACGACGGCAACGACCTGGGCGCTGTGATCTCCGGCGAGAATACCACCTTTAAGGTATGGGCGCCCACCGCTTCCAAGGTAGTTCTCAATCTCTTTACCGCAGGCAATGGCGGCGAAGCCTACAAGACCGTAGAAATGGTCCGCCTCGATAAGGGCGTTTGGGCCCATACCGAGGCCTGCGGCCACGGCACCTATTATACCTACACCGTTACCACCAGCGTCGGCACCCAGGAAGCAGTTGACCCCTACGCAAAGGCTGCCGGTGTCAATGGCGACCGGGGCATGGTAGTGGATCTTTCCAAGACCGATCCCGAGGGCTGGGATTCCGCCGCTCTGAAAAACCCCGTAGACAGCTATTCCGATGCCATCATCTGGGAAGTTCATGTGCGTGATTTCTCCAACAAGATCGCCTCGTCCCAGTATAAGGGCAAGTATCTGGCCTTTACCGAAACCGGCCTTGTCAACGAGCACGGCCAGAGCGTAGGTGTGGACTACCTGAAGCAGCTGGGCATCACCCATGTACACCTGCTGCCGGTATACGACTACGCTACCGTAGACGAAAGCAATCCCGACAGCGAGTTCAACTGGGGCTACGATCCCAAGAACTACAATGTGCCCGAAGGCAGCTACTCTACCGATCCTTACAACGGCGAGGTGCGCATCCGGGAGTATAAGCAGATGGTCATGGCGCTCCATGATGCCGGCATCGGCGTAGTTATGGATGTCGTTTACAACCACACCTATGATGCCAACTCCTCCTTCAACAAGATCGTACCTTATTACTACTACCGCTACACCTCCACCGGCGCCAACTCCTCTGCCAGCGGCTGCGGCAACGATACCGCTTCCGAGCGCTATATGTACGGCAAGTTCATGGTAGAGTCCACCGCCTACTGGGTAAGCGAATATAAGCTGGACGGCCTGCGTTTCGACCTGATGGGCCTGCACGATCTGCAGACCATGCAGGAAGTAGAGAGCGCCGTGCATACCGTCAACCCCAACGCCCTGATCTACGGCGAAGGCTGGACCATGGGCGCCACCATCGACGGCAGCGCCCAGGCCAACCAGGGCAACATCGGGAAGATCGTCCCCACCGGCGATGCCATCGGCGGCATTGCGGTGTTCAACGATGCTATGCGCGACGGCCTGAAGGGCAGCGTGTTTGACAAGGCCTCCAAGGGCTATATCAACGGCGCTTCCAAGGCAAACCTGAGCAAGGTCATCTTCGGCATCCAGGGCGGCAGCGTACCCGGCGCAGGCTGGCGTGTGCCCGACAGCATGGTCATCAACTATATGTCTGCCCACGATAACAATACCCTCTGGGATAAGCTGCTGCTGTCCAACCCCACCAACACCGACGACCAGAGAGCCCGCATGAACCGCCTGGGCGCTGCCATCCTGCTTACCGCCAAGGGCACTCCCTTCTGGCAGGCCGGCGAAGAAATGCTGCGCACCAAGGGCGGCGACGAGAACAGCTACAAATCCAGCGACGAAGTGAACAACATCGACTGGGCGGCCCTGAAGGAAGGCACCATGGCCTACGATACCATGCGCTACTACCAGGGCCTGATCGCTGTGCGCAAGGCTTACGGCATTTTTACCGACAGCACCGTTACCGTCAAGGCCGAGGAGATCCCCCGCGGCATCCTGGTGGTAGAGTATGACGATGGCAAGGGCGGCAAGGCTTTGGTGCTGATCAACCCCCACAATACCACTCTGCCCTATACTCTGGAAGAAAGCTGGAACCTGGTAGCTGACGAAAGCCAGGCCGGCACCGTTCTGGGCAAGGAGAGCGGCATGGTAGACGTAGCCGGCATCGGCGTGCGTATCTATGTTAACGATGCCCTGGCAGGCTGAGAGGTGACCCTATGAAAAAGGGAATTGCCATTATTTTGCTTATGGCTCTGCTGCTTACCGGCTGCGGCGCTGATAAAAAGGGGCAAGAAAACGCCCCCGGCTCCGAAAGCCTTTATGTACAAAAGGTAGAAGACCTTCCCGAAGACTTTATCCTGGGCATGGACGCTTCCTGCGTCCCTGCCCTGGAGGCCGGCGGCGTGAAGTATTACGACCATGACGGTCAGGAAAAGGATGTTTTCCAGATCCTTTCCGAAAACGGCATCAACTACATCCGTGTGCGGGTGTGGAACGATCCTTATGATAAAGATGGCAACGGCTACGGCGGCGGCAACTGCGATATCGATACCGCCATCGCCATCGGCAAGCGGGCCACCCAGTATGGCATGAAGCTGCTGGTAAACTTCCACTACAGCGATTTTTGGGCTGACCCTGCCAAGCAGATGGTGCCCAAAAGCTGGAAGGGGATGAAGATCGATGCCAAGGCAGAGGCTCTGTATAACTACACCAAGGATTCTTTGCAGAAGCTGAAGGATGCCGGGGTAGATGTGGGCATGGTGCAGATCGGCAACGAGACCAACGGCAGCTTCTGCGGCGAAAGCAGCTCCGCCGTAGGCGGCTGGAAGCGCATCTGCCAGCTCTTCAGCGCCGGCAGCCGGGCTACCCGGGAGGTCTTCCCCGAGGCGTTGGTAGCTGTCCATTTTGCCAACCCCGAAAAGGTGACCAACTACGAAAGCTACTCCAAAAACCTGGAATATTACCAGGTAGATTACGATGTATTCGCTTCCAGCTACTACCCCTTCTGGCACGGCACCTTGGAAAACCTCTCCCAGGTGCTTACCAAGGTGCATGATACCTACGGCAAGCAGGTCATGGTGGCGGAAACCTCCTACGCCTTTACTGCCGAGGATACCGATTTCTACGGCAATACCATCGGCGAGGGCGGCGGCATCGTCAAGGACTATCCCTTTACTTATCAGGGCCAGGCCAATCTGGTGCGCAATGTGGTGGATACCGTGGCCCATACCCCCGGCGGCATCGGCGTATTCTACTGGGAGGGCACCTGGATCTCCTCCGGCGGCGCAAGCTACGAAGAAAACCAGGCCCTTTGGTATACCCACGGCTCCGGCTGGGCTACTCCCTATGCCGGGGAATATGACCCCGACGATGCCGGCAAATGGCCCGGCGGCTGCGCGGTGGACAACCAGGCCTTCTTCGATGCCCAGGGCCATGCTACGGAAGCTTTGAAGGTATTCAAGCTGCTGCGCCAGGGCAATGTGATCCCCGTTCAGGCCGATGCCATTGAGGATACCAACATGATCTGCGACCTAAACGGCGATGTGATCCTGCCGGAAACCGTAAACGCCATCATGTCGGACAATTCCCGCCAGGCGCTAAGCGTTCAGTGGGAAGATGTGGACATTGCCGCTATGAAATCCGGCGGCCCGGCCAAGTATACCGTAGAAGGTACTGCCGGCGGTATGAAGGCTATGTGCTATATCTCCATGGTGGAGTATAACTACCTGCAAAACTGGAGCTTTGAAGAGGGTGAAACCGGCTGGACAGCCACGGCGCTGAAAAAGTTTGACGAGCTGCATGTGGAGGACAAGGTGACCGACTCCATTACCGGCACTAAGCACTACCATTTCTGGGGCGCAGGCACGGATGTGGTAGAGTTTACCCTGGAGCAAAAGGTGGAAAACCTCCCCCAGGGCAAGTACCGCTACGCCATCTCCATTATGGGCGGCGACGGCGGCAATACCCAGATCTACGCCTATGTAAAGCGCAACGGCGAGACGGTCGACAAGGCGGATACCACCATCACCGAGTATAACGCCTGGCACACCGCCGCCATCGAGAATATCGACTATAACGGCTCCGACGAGCTGGTAGTGGGCATCTATGTGAAATGCTCCGGCCCCAACGCCTGGGGCAAGATCGAGGATGCCATGCTCAACTCTGTGAAATAATGAGGACATCTATGAAAAGAATACTTTCCATTGCTCTGGCTCTGGCGGTGCTGCTGTGCGCCGCCGGCTGCGGCAAGCCTGCCGCCAAAGAGCCGGAGGACACTACGCCGCCCCAGGCGGCCCAGCCTATGATCGATCCTGTTGACGATAACTACCGCACCATGTACCAGATCTTCGTCTGCTCCTTTTCTGACAGCAACCGGGACGGCGTGGGCGATCTGCGGGGCGTGATCAACCGGCTGGATTACCTCAACGACGGCGATATCCATTCCGGCAGCGACCTTGGGGTGCAGGGCATCTGGCTTTCCCCCATTTTCAAGTCTCCCAGCTACCATAAGTACGACGCTTCCGACTATTACGGCATCGACTGGCGCTACGGCGCGGAAGCGGACCTGAAGGAGCTGGTAGATGCTTGCCATGAGCGGAATATGATCGTTATTCTGGACCTGGCCATCAACCATACCTCCCGCCAGCACCCCTGGTTCCAGGCCTTCCGCCAGGCCCGCATCGACGGCAACACCGCCGACCCCTACTACAATTTCTATTCCTGCGTGACCACAGCCCAGAAAAAGGGCGGCATCAGCTACCAGAAGCTGGCCCCCGGTATCGACTGCTGGTATGAGTGCAATTTCTCCGGGGATATGCCGGAGCTGAATTTCAACAACCCCGCGGTAAAGCAGGCGGTTGTGGATGTGGCCCAGTATTATCTGGAGCTGGGGGTGGACGGCTTCCGCTTTGACGCGGTGAAGTACATCCACTACGGCGATACCAACCGCTCCGTAGCCTTCTGGAATTGGTATATCAGCCAGCTGGTGCAGATCAAGCCGGATATCTACTGCGTAGGCGAGTGCTGGTCCGGCGACAGCGAGATACTGGAGTATTACCCCGCTATGAACTGCTTCAATTTCGCCATGGCCACCGCCGAAGGCGCAGTAGCTTCCGCCGCCAGAGGCCAATCCATCAGCAAGTATACGGCTTATGTAGCAAACCTGCAGAAGAACATCTTGGCCCAAAATCCCAATGGCATGGTCATGGGCTTCCTTTCCAACCACGATATGGACCGCATCGCCGGCGCTTTCTCTACGGAAAACCGCATGCGCATGGCGGCAAACCTGTATTTGCTGGCGCCCGGCTCGCCTACCATCTACTACGGCGAGGAGCTGGGCATCCGTGGCTCCCGGGGCAGCGAGAATACCGATGCCAACCGCCGCCTGGCCATGCTCTGGGGCGATGATGACCTGGTCCACAGTCCTACCGGCGCCACCTACCCCGACAGCAAGCAGATAAAGACCACCGTAGCCGACCAGCTGGCCGACGAAAACAGCATGCTGCGCTACTATCAGAAGCTTATTGCCCTGCGCCATAAGTACCCCGCCATCGCAAGAGGCGTTTATACCTCCATCGATTGCGGCCAAAAGAACTTCGGCGGCTTCCGGGTAAGCTATGAGGGGAGAAGCCTGGGCATCTTCCACAACAACGGCAATGAGGAAGTTTCCTACAATATCGGCAGCTACGGCTTTACCCAGCTGCTTGATTTTGTGGGCGTATCCGGCGCCAGTTTTGAAGACGGCATCCTCACCCTTGGCCCCCAAACCAGCGCCATCGTAGAATAGGGGCAGCTATGCTGCCCCGCGATATAAATCCCTCAGGGGGATTTGCGATATAGGCTTCGCCTGCGATATTCCCCCTTGGGGAGCGATATGCCCTGCGGGGCGAGAGGGGATTTGTATCGCCTGCGTCACCGCCAGGTGACATATCGAATTTTTCGGAAGGAAAAATATATCGCATTTGCCCTTCGGCAAATATATCGCGTCTGCGTCAGCGGACATATCGCCAAAATGCGCAGCCTCCGAATGGCTTCCAACGATTACCGCAGGGGACGGGCTTCCCGTCCCTCGGCATGTTTCCAAAATTCAACAACAAGGAAGATTTTTTATGGACAATCAATTTGTTGTCAACATTATCCACCGGCCGGAGCTTTCCCCGGAGTATGCGGAAAAGGCTTTGGGCAAGCTTTCCGGCGTTCGGGATGAATCCCTGGATATTTTCCGCTTCCAGCAGGATTGCGCCCACCAAAACGGCCTGAAAACTACCATTCATATTACCTACGCATCCCTCTTCTCCCAGGAGGTCATCGACCTGGCCAAGGAGCATCACCGCCTTTACGGCGACGAGATCGCCCTCTCTCTGCTGGGCTTGCCCTGCCCGGAATTCAAGGCCAAGTACAAGACGGAGGATTTCTGCATCTGGATGTTCGACGAGGAAACCAAGCGCCAGATCGTGGACGATGTATTCGGCAAGTTCTACCAGGCCTTCGGCTTCTACCCCCAGTCTACGGGCAGCTATTTTATGGATGCGTATACCATCAATTATATTAAGGAAAAGTACCCATCCGTGAAGTGCGCCGTGGCTACCTGCTGGGAAGAAGGCCCCAAGGCTTTCCATACCTGCAACAACTCCTGGTACACCTATATGGACGGCGGCCCCTGGAACCCCTGGATCCCCTCCAAGGTCAATTCCCATTGCCCCGCCCAGGATGCCCAGGATGACAGCGGCATCGTAGCCATCCCCCATCTTTCCCGGGATCTTATGGCCTGCTTTGACGGCAACGGCTCCAATTTCGGCACCCACCCCCAGAATGTCCTGCGCGGCATGATCTACTATCAAGACAGCGGCGAGTATGAGTACCCATACCTGTATAACCTTATCGACCAGTATCGCCATCTTGGCAAGTATAATAACGGCCAAAGCTACAATATGATGTTTGTAGGCCCGGGCTGGCTCAACCGCCGGGGCCGCTGGGAAGCGCCCTATGAGCTTTTGGCAAAATCCTACCGCGACGGAATGGCCTACTACGGCAAGCTGAAAAAAGAGGGTAAGCTGCTGGATCTTACCATGGCGGAGTATGCTGACCATTATCGCTCCACCCACCCGGACTACCGCCGGGGCGAATGCGCTCTGTGGAAGGATATCCTCTACGGCAGCCGCAAGGAGTATTTCTGGTACGCCAGCCCCGCCCTGCGCACCTGCCTGGACTTTAACCAGGGCGGCGCTATGATCGACCTGCGGCCCTATGCCGCCCGCATCCCCCAGCATACCGGCATCGGCACGGAAAATGTTTACGATGCTTCCTACCCCTACCTGATCCAGATCAACTACCGGGCGGGCTACTTTACCCACTATGCCGGCGCAGGCACGATCAAATCCTGCCGTGTCCATTTCCGCGGGGAGAGTACCGACCTTTGCCTTTGCCGCACCATGGCCAGCTACGAAAGGCTGGATTGCGGCGTGAAGATCACTGCCGACCCGGTAACCGTAACCTTGGGGGGCAAGGATATTACCCTCCAGTCCGTATTCATCTTCGACGAGGTTACCGGCCGGGTAGAAACTCAGCGCAATATCCTCAGCGATCTGGGCGGCGAGGAGGTCACCCTGGAAGAGTATTTTACCGGCGGCTTCGGCACTACCGAGTACCAGGCAGATCTGAGCGGTGTTACCCTGGGCGTAGGCGAGGAAACCATGGCCTATACCTACCACGGCAAGCGCCTGGAGGGCAAGGCAGAAGCTTGGGCAAACATCCCGGACATTGCTACCCGGGTGACCATGGGCGGCGACCATGACACCGCCGCTGTGGAAGAGGGCATCGCTTTCTCTCCCGTTTACCATCTGGCGCTGAAAAAGACGCTTACGAAAGGAGGCATAAGCACATGGCTCAGTCTGGAAAAGGCAAACTGAATTTCCGCTGCCCCTCCTGCTTTATGCGGGATATCGACATCGATATGTTCTACGAAGAAGCCAAGCAGGAGTACTACTGCCTGCGCTGCAGCTTTACGGGTAGCTTGGCCGATGTGCTGCGGCTGAACGAAATGGCCCGCTTCCGTTACCGGGCTATGGGCTTGCGGGTAGTGGATTTTGGCGAGGATAACCAGCCGCCGAAATTCGAGCCCCACCGGGGAGGCAGCTTATGATCCTGGGCGTGGATGTATCGAGCTATCTGGAGGTGCTGGCCCAGGGGGTCAAGTTCTACGATGGCGCTTCTGAGATCGACCCCCTGGATGCTTTCCGGGCAAACGGGGTGGAGTATATGCGAATCCGCCTTTGGAACGATCCCCGCAGCCCCCAGGGGGATGCCTACCTTGCCGGCACTTGCGACCTAAACCACTACCTGCGCCTGGGCGCCCTTGCCAAAGAAAGGGGCTACAAGCTGCTCATGGATTTGCACTACAGCGATTTCTGGGCAGACCCCAATAAGCAGTTTCCCCCCAAGGCCTGGCAGGGGCTGAGCCTGGAAGCGCTGGAGCAGGCGGTGTACCGTTTTACCAAAGATTGCCTGGAAAAGGCGAAAGAAGCCGGTGTGCTGCCGGAGCTGGTGCAGGTAGGCAACGAGATCACCAACGGCATGCTCTGGCCCGTAGGCGCTCTGCAGCAGCCGGACGGTACCCGGGGCAGCTACGAAAGCTTTATCCGCCTGCTCAAAGCCGGCATCCGTGCCTGCCGGGAGGTTGCCCCAAAGGCTGGGATCATTCTCCATTTGGAGCGCAGCTTCGATGCTGAAGTGTACCGGGAGTTCTTTACCCAGATGGAAGCGGCCAAAGTGGACTATGACATCATCGGCGCTTCCTACTACCCCTACTGGCACGGAACCTTTGACCGGCTTTTTGCAAACCTGAACGCCTGCAAGCGCTTCGGCAAGCAGATCATGATTATGGAGCTGTCCTACGGCTTTACGGCTGAGCCTTATGAACTGAACGGCCAGCCCCAGCGGCTGGTGATCATGGGCGAAGATTCCTTCGTCCCCGGGGTCACCGACCGCTACCCCATGACCCCCCAGGGCCAGGCGGAGTTTATCCGGGATTTCCTGGCGCTGGCCAGAGAAAACGGCATTGCCGGCGTATTCTACTGGGAGCCGCTGTGGCTTCCCGGGGAGGGGCTTTGCTGGGCATCCAAGGCGGGCCAGGCTTATATCCAAGAGGAAAAAAGCGACCCCAACGAGTGGGCCAACCAATGCCTTTTCGACTATAACGGACAAAAGCTCCCCGGATTTTCGGAATTTTGCCAGAATTTTGCTTGGTGAATTTGTACAAAAAGACAATCGAATTTTGCCCCAAAACTGTTGACTTAACGGACACAAAATGGTATCATAACCTACGGGGCGGGAAACCGCCCAAAATATTCCAACATTTCTTAGGAGGAAAACAAGTATGAAGAAAATCATTGCTCTGCTTCTGGCTCTGGTAATGGTTCTCAGCCTGGCTGCCTGCGCTAAGGAAGAAGCTAAGACTGACAAGCCCGCCGAAACCACTCCCGGTACTGATGTTCCCAAGGACACCACCAAGGGCGACGAGGGCAAGCCCCAGTCCGAGCTGGCCGGTACCTACGACATTATTATGTGGGTTTCCGAAAAGGAAGGCGTTGCTGAGCAGTTCCAGGCTCAGATCGACGCATTCGAAGCTGCTAACCCCGGCGTTATCATCAACGCCCAGATCGAAGGTGTTACCGAAGCTGATGCCGGCTCCAAGGTTGTAGCCGATGTTGCTTCCGCTCCCGACATTTTCTGCTTCGCTCAGGACCAGCTGGCTCGCCTGGTACAGGCTGACGCTCTGGCTGCTCCCGGCAAGAAGGCTACTGAAAACCTGATCGCCGCTAACGACGCCGGCTCTGTTGCCGCTGCTTCCGTCGCCGGCACTCTGTATGCCTACCCCATGACCTCTGACAACGGCTACTACATGTACTACAACAAGGCCATCATCTCCGACGAGGCTGCTGAAGATCTGGCTGCCATCGTTGCTGCTTGCGAAGCCAACAATGTTAAGTTCCGTTTCGCTCTGGAGAACGCATGGTACACCGCTTCCTTCTTCTTCGGCGCTGGCTGCCACTCCAACTGGACCATGGACGCCGAGGGCCAGTTCAACGCCATTGATGACGACTTCAACTCCTCCAAGGGTATGGTCGCTATGAAGGGTATGCAGATCCTGGCTAAGTCCCCCTGCTACGAATCCAATGCTGACATCTTCACCGATGCCGGTGTTGTCATCAGCGGTATCTGGGCTGCTGGCGATGCTGCCAACCACTTCGGCGAGAACCTGGGCGTTACCGATCTGCCCAGCTTCACCGTTGACGGCCAGAGCTACCACCTGGGCTCTTACTCCGGCTACAAGCTGATGGGCGTTAAGCCCCAGACCGATGCCAAGCGCGGCGCCGTTCTGTCCCAGCTGGCTCAGTACCTGACCGGCGAAGAGTGCCAGCTGCAGCGCTTCAACTCCTTCGAGTGGGGCCCCTCCAACGTAGCTGCACAGGGCAACGATGCCGTTAAGGCCAACGCTGCTCTGACCGCTCTGGCCAAGCAGAACGCCTACGCTGTTCCCCAGGGCCAGATCCACGGCTCTTGGTGGGATACCGCCAAGGTTCTGGGCGCCGAAGCTAAGGCTGCTACCTCCGATGCAGACCTGCAGACCGCTCTGGACAACTACACCACCGCTATCAACGCCGTATTCCAGATGTCCGACGAGCAGAAGAACGCTTGGGGCGTTATCGGCGCCATCTGCGGCACCAACTGGGATACCGACTTCCCCATGACCGAAGGCCCCGACGGCACCTACACCTCCGAAGTTCTGGAGCTGAAGGCCGGCAACGAGTTCAAGGTTCGCCAGGGTGCTTCCTGGGATGTGAACTTCGGCGTTGAGTTCAACGGCGCTAACATCGTTGTTGAAAAGGACGGCAAGTACAAGGTTCAGCTGGTATGGGACGGCGCACAGGGCGGCACCGTTACTCTGATCCCCGCAGAATAATTCTTACATGATCCTGAGGGCAGGGGAGCCGCAAGGCTCCCCCTAGCCCCCAGCGCTGAGCATTGTTCGCCGGCATCCCTGAGCAAGCGCTCCGGACATGGCCGGCTAACAGTGCTTTTTTCGTACACGAAAGCCCCAGGCGGTGGCTTCCGGGAAACCCATTTACAAGGCATGGTTTTCCCGGAGGGCATCGCAGCTTCCGGCTTAAGCGGTACAATTCCGAAAAAAGGAGGAAAGTATAAACTCTGTTTATATTTCGGTTCTATGAAAAAGCTGAACGACTTAGAGTATCTGAAATTAAACAAGCTGCAGATCCTTTGGTACAAATTGCAGCTGTTTATCTGCGCCATCCCCCAGTGGTTCCTGGGTCTTGGCAAAAAGATCGTAAACTTCTTTAAGTCCATCGGTCTCGGCGTAAAAGACGAGGTGGTGGACATCGGTACTACCTTTACCAAGGGCAACTGGGCTGTAAAGCTCTCTTTCCTAATTTTTGGCTTTGGCAATATTTTCTACGGCCAGATTGCCCGCGGCATTCTGTTTTTGCTGTTTGAAGCCGTATTTATCTACTATATGGCAGCCCCTACCGGCGGCCTGCACTGGCTGGGCAAGGCCAACCTTTTGCAGACCGGCAAGACTGTCGGCGATATCCAGGGCGAAATGGTCTACAACGAGATCTACGATGTAGACGTTTGGACCCCCGGTGACGACTCTGTAAAGGTGCTGTTCTACGCCCTGCTGACCATTTTGTTCATCGTGGCCTTTGTGGTGACCTGGCGCATCCAGCTCAAGCAGTGCCGCATCAATATGAACATTACCGCCCAGGGCAAGAAGGTAAAAAGCGGCAAGCAGGATTTGCGCTCTTTGCTGGACGACCAGTTCCACAAGACCCTGCTGGCCCTTCCCGTTGCGGGCATTATGTTCTTTACCGTGCTGCCCATCATCTTTATGATCCTCATCGCCTTCACCAGCTACGATGCTGCCCACGATGGCTATTCTAACCTCTTTACCTGGGTGGGCCTGGACAATTTTAACGCCCTGCTGAATTTCAAAAAGGGCGGCCTTGGCCTGGCCTTCGGTGAGATCCTCAGCTGGACGCTTATGTGGGCCTTCTTCGCCACCTTTACCAACTATTTCCTTGGCATGTTTGTGGCCATCATGATCAACAAGAAGGGCATCCGCGTTAAAAAGCTGTGGCGTACCATCCTGGTCATGACCATTGCTGTGCCCCAGTTTGTATCGCTGCTGTATGTAGCCAAGCTTTTCGACTCTACCGGTATTATCGGTAAGCTCCTTCTGGAATGGAATCTGATCCCCAAGAGCATGCTCGATGCCCACCAGTACTCCCTCTGGGCAAACCCCACCAGCTCCAAGATATTGCTGATCGTGATCAATATCTGGGTAGGTATTCCCTATGTTATGCTCCAGGCTACGGGCATTCTGATGAACATTCCCCAGGATCTTTACGAATCTTCCCGCATTGACGGCGCAAATACCTTCCAGCAGTATACCAAGATCACCCTGCCTTACATGATGTTCGTCATGGGCCCGTATCTGCTGACCAGCTTTGTAAACAACCTGAATAACTTCAATGTTATCTACCTGCTGACCCAGAACAACCAGCTGCTCAACCTGGATATCGGCATGGCCGGCGGTGTTTCCGTGTGCGAAACAGACCTGCTGATCACCTGGCTGTACAAGATGACCCTCAACAGCGCGGAGACCAAGTACAACCTGGCATCTGTAGTTGGCATTGTGGTATTCCTGGTGGTAGCTATCCTGTCGCTGATCGTTTACAATGTAATGCCGTCCACTCGGAATGAGGAGGATTACAGATGAGCAAGAATTTACACAAAAAGCATCTCAGCGCCAAGGCCAGCAGCCGTATCAGCAATACCGTTATCTATGTTATTCTGATCGCTATTTCTCTGATCTGGCTGTTCCCTCTGTTCGGCCTGATCCTGGAATCCTTCCGGGTAGAAACTACCCAGCAGGTCAGCTACCTCTGGCCGAAAAAGCTGGGCCTTGACAACTATAAGTACCTGTTTACCAAGACGGATTTCCTCAAATGGTTTGGCAATACCGGCTTCATGGGCGTGGCTACCGCCGTGCTGCAGACCATCTTCGTGCTTACTATGAGCTATGTGCTTTCCCGCCTGCGCTTTAAGGGAAGAAAGCTGCTGATGAATGTGATGCTGGTGCTGGGTATGTTCCCGGGCTTCTTGACCCTGCTTCTGATCTATAAGGTGTTTGTAGACTTTGGCCTGACCATGAACCGGGCGCCCGTCGGCCTGATCATCGTATACTGCGCCAGCTCCGGTATGGGCTATTATATCTCCAAGGGCTTCTTCGATACCATCCCCAAGAGCCTGGACGAGGCCGCCCGTGTGGACGGCGCTACCCGCTGGCAGGTATTTTACAAGGTGATCATGCCCCTTTCCAAGCCTATCGTTATTTATACCGTTTTGATGGGCTTCATGGCTCCCTGGGGCGATTTTATGACCGCCAGCTACCTGATCCACGAGAATAGCCAGGGCATGAATGTTGCTGTAGGTACATTTGAATGGCTGTCCAAGACCATGGTGAACTCCCACTATACCATGTTCTGCGCCGCAGGCGTGATCGTAGCCGTTCCCGTAACGGCAGTGTTCCTGATGCTGCAGAAATACTATGTAGAGGGCGTCACCGGCGGCGCAGTGAAAGGATAAGAGATTATGGCAAGTGTAAAATTAACCAATGTAAAGAAGATCTACGGCAAGGATGTCGTAGCCGTTCAGGATTTCAACCTGGATATTGCGGATAAAGAATTTATCGTATTCGTTGGCCCCTCCGGCTGCGGCAAGTCTACCACGCTGCGTATGATCGCCGGCCTGGAAGAGATCAGCGAGGGTACTGTAGAGATCGACGGCGTGGTCGTTAACGATCTGCAGCCCCGTGACCGTGACATCGCCATGGTATTCCAGAACTATGCTCTGTACCCCCATTTGACGGTGTTTGAAAACATGGCCTTCTCTCTGCGGCTGAAGAAGGTTCCCCAGAGCGTGGTATACGAAAAGGTTACCGAGGCTGCCAAGGTTTTGGGCATTACCGAGTACCTGACCCGCAAGCCCCGGGCGCTGTCCGGCGGCCAGCGCCAGCGTGTAGCCATCGGCCGCGCCATGGTCCGCGACAGCAAGGTGTTCTTGATGGACGAGCCCCTTTCCAACCTGGACGCCAAGCTGAGAAACCAGATGCGCGCTGAGATCATCCTGCTGCGCCAGAAGATCGATACCACCTTTATCTATGTTACCCACGACCAGACCGAGGCTATGACCCTGGGCGACCGGATCGTCATTATGAAGGACGGCTTCATCCAGCAGGTGGGCACGCCTACGGAAGTGTTCGATATGCCCGTAAACCTGTTCGTAGCCGAGTTCATCGGCGCGCCCAAGATGAATACCTTCGCCTGCGACCTGGTGAAGGAGAACGGCCGCTACTTCGTTACCCCCTACGGCGCCAAGATCGAGGTTACCGGCAAGAAGGCTGAAATGCTGAAGGAGCGTGGCGTGGAAAGCTGCAAGATCGTTTTGGGCGTTCGCCCCGAGCATGTTACCCTGGCTTCCGCCGGCGACAGCGCTGCCATCGACTGCACCATCGAGGTCAACGAAATGATGGGCAGCGAGCTGCACCTGCACGTACATACGGAAAACGGCGACCGCCTGATCGTAAGAGTGCCTACCGTTACTCTGGACGATGAGCAGCGCCACAGCATGGCCTACGGCAACCCCCTGAGCATTACCTTCGGCGGCAAGGTCATGCACTTCTTCGATGCCGAGTCCGGCAAAAACCTGCTGGCATAAACCCCAAACCTATACAAAAGCCACTCCGCTTTGCGGAGTGGCTTTTTGCGTCATTGAAGCCGCGTTTTGGTAAGATTAGAGATTGAAGATTGAAAAGTTGAGATATCGATATCTTCAATCTTCACTCTCAAATTTCCACTCTCCACATCCGCCCCTATAACCGCCGAATATCTGCCGTCAAAGGTCGTAGGGACACCCCTCCTGGGGTGTCCGCCAGCCGGCGAAAATCAGCCATCAAAGGCGGTAGGGGCTTTTCAATTGCTCGTCCGAATGGCTGCCGACCATAACCGCACCTTCAACGGACGGCCGATGTGTACAGTGTAGTAACATAGTACACAGGTGTGTAAAGACATGGTACACAGTTTTATGGTACAATAAAGGCATCAAAAAACAGACAAAAGGAGTGCTGTAAGATGCCGTGGGAGTGTAGAACTGTGGAAAAACAAAGAG